>CAMGAZ010000225.1 GCA_946008205.1 uncultured Clostridium sp.
TTACGAATCCGTCGCTCTACCAACTGAGCTATAGTGGCATATTAATATCGACTTTTTTATTTTAACACATATTTATAAAAAATACTAGTCTATTTTTTATAGACTAGTAAATTATATGTTTATTTTTTATCTGCAGCACCCATTGTTTGTGAATAATAATAAGAATATTATTATAAAGAATAGTATTCCATTGTCTCCACATCCGCAACCACAGCCATTTCCTCCAAATAGTCCACCAAATGGTCCACAACCACAGTTGTCATTGCAACAGCAGTTGCCTCTTGAATCATCGCATCCACATCCAGGGGTGCAAGTTCCTCTATTGTCGTCTTGCATTTTTTATTCCTCCTTTTTTATTATATGTTATATAGTATGATTTTTTCACAAAGTGTGTTACAATATATGTAGTTGTAAAATTTATATTAACGAGAGGACTAATAATGGAATTTTTAGAAACAATAAAAAATGAAGAAACCAATAAAACTTTAAAAGCGGTTCCCGAGCTTTTAGTTCCTGCTGGAGATTTTGATTGCGTTAGAGCTGGAGTTCAAAACGGAGCAGACTGCATTTATTTTGGGGCAAGCTCTTTTAGTGCTAGGGCTAGTGCAAAAAACTTCTCTTTGGATGAATTAAACGAAGTTATTAAGTACTGTAAATTAAGAAATGTTAAAACAAATTTAACTTTAAACACTCTTGTAACTGATTCGGAGTTTTCCGATGCAATTCAAGTTGCCGAAGCAGCCTATAAAGCAGGGGTTGACGCTATTATCGTGCAGGACCTTGGCCTTGCCAAATATCTTATTGAGAATTTTCCTGGAATTGAAATTCACGGTAGTACTCAGATGTCTGTTCATAATTTAGAAGGTGTTTTAGAACTTCAAAAGCTTGGCTTTTCTAGGGTTGTTCTATCTAGAGAAATACCTATTAATGAAATTGAATATATTAGAAACAATTGTAGTGTAGACTTGGAAATATTTATAAACGGAGCTCTTTTTATTTCTAATACATGCCAATCCTTGTGATCTATATTATATTGTATTCTTTCTGTTATCAGATGCAAATGTGCCCAACCTTGTCGTTTGCCATATGAACTCTTAGAATGTAACGGTACTACTGAAAAGTCAATAGATAAAGGATATTTACTAAGTCCTAAAGACTTATGCTCTTTAGAATATTTGCCTACACTTGTAAAATTAGGTATTAATTCTTTTAAAATTGAAGGTAGGATGAAAACTCCCGAATATGTTGCTACCGTCACGAGAATTTATAGAAAATATATAGACTTAGCTTTATCTGGAGATAATTATGTTATAGATGAATCCGATAAAAAAGATTTACTTCAGGTATTTAATCGTGGTGGATTTTCTGCCGGACATTTATCTAATACAGCCAATCGCAATTTTATATATCCTCAAAAGCCAAATAATATAGGATTGTATCTTGGTAATGTTTCAAATTACAATTCTAATAAGGGACATATAACTTTAAAACTAAATGAACCTCTAGGCATCGGTGATTGCATCTGTATAGATGGTGAAACTGGAAAGTATACAGTATCAGAATTGTTAAAAGGAAATAATAATTTAAAGGTAGCTTCTTCTGGTGAGCTTGTCAAGTTAGGAAGAATGAAAGGAAATATTAAACCAGGTGCTAAAGTCTTCAAGCTTTCTAGTAAAGCCTTAATTGATACTGCTTCAGCTACATTCTCAGATAATTGTGAAAATAAAAAGATTCCTGTTTCTTGTTATTTATCTGTTAAGAAAAATAAACCTATAAAAATCATTTTAGAGGCGCATGCCCTACCTTTTTATGATAATATCTCCGTTGAATTTAAATCAGATATTATTCCAGAAGAATCAATTAGCGCACCTACTTCTAAAGAAAGAATTGAAAAACAGATAAGTAAACTGGGCAATACACCATATATATTTGATAAAATAGATATTGATTTAGACAAAAATTTGCATATTGGCAGTATCAGTTCGTTAAATAATTTAAGAAGAACTGCCATCGCTCTTCTTGAAGACAAAGTCATGAATAGATTTTTAGATAAAAGATTGTCTAATAGTAAAGCATTAGATGAAGTTTATACTAATTCGGTGAATAAATCTTGCGGAGAACATATTAGTTTATTGCTTGAAAATATTAATGAGAACTATGATTATTCAAAAATTGAAGGTATTGATAATATATATGTCCCATTGAAATTTTTAGTAAATAAAAAATACAAAAATCAGATGTTGGAATTATCGAAAAAATTTAATTTATTTATGTATATGCCAACTATTATAAAGCCAAATTATAAAAACTTATTACTAAATAATCTGGATACCATCCTTTCTACTTTTTCTGTAAAAGGGTTCGTGATATCTAATATATCTGGTTTTGAGCTACTTAATAAGTATATGGGGAATTCCAAATATATATTTGTTGCCAACTATACAATGAATATATTTAACAAATATACTATAAGGGAATTGCAAAATTTAGGAGTGAATATTATAACTCCTTCTGTAGAACTTAGTAAACCTGCATTGCAGGAGCTATGCAGGCAAAGTACTATTCCTGTCGAGCTAATCGCTTATGGCAGAACAATTTTAATGAATTCATCTTACTGTCTTTTAGGAAAAAGTAATAAGTGTTATCCAGATTGTAAAATGAAATGTTCTAGTAATTTAAATTATTATTTGAAAGATAGACTTGGATTTAAATTTAGAATAATGCCTGATAATGTTCAAACGGTTACTTCAATTTATAATAGCAAAATTACCTCTATAGACACTCACGACTTTACCGTTTCTTCACTTAGAATCAACGTTTTAGATGAAAACGTTGATGAGATTAATGAAATTATTGAACATGTTAAATCTGGCGAAAAATTGCAAGGTACAGAATATACAAATGGAAATATGAATCGCGAAATTTAAGAGATTTTAGATGATTGCATACTTTAAAGGTGGATACTCTAAGTGTAGTTTTTATAGAGTTTCCACCTTTATTATAAAGCTTTCTATTTTATTAAAATCTCTACCTTTATATCCGAAATTACTTCTTGCTTGAATTCTTCCGCATCTTCTTTGCTTCCGATAATTAATCCGTAATGTGTTGGAATAGCAATTTTAGGGTGTATCTCATTTATGAGATTTGCAGCCTCACTGTGGTTCATTGTGTACATTCCTCCAATTGGCACAAAAGCTACATCACACTTAATATTTTCAAGTTCTGGTAAATCATCTGTATCACCTGCAACGTAGAATCTTTCACCTT
>CAMGAZ010000226.1 GCA_946008205.1 uncultured Clostridium sp.
GGTAGGTAACCTTGTTGAATTTTCGCATAGAACAGGCAAAGCAGTAATCGGATGATGCTGCTCAAAAATTTGCTGCTTACCAGAAAGAGCATAAAATCTATGATCCAGAAACTCAAGCGAAGGGCTTAATAGGACAATTACAAGCATATGATGATGCCATCAGTAAGATGCAGGTCCAGGCTGAATCCGGACAGGCACAGCTGGACACGGCCAATGCAAAGCTCAATGAAATGAGAGCAGGAAGCCAGGCCTACAACATCAACGATAATGAGACCGTTCAGGGAATCCGTAAGCAAATTGTAGCAAAGCAGGTCGAACTCGTCGGCCTCGAACAGAAATATACCGAGAACCACCCGAGTGTTATCGCAGCGCAAGACCAGCTCAGCAAGCTCCAGCAGAGCCTAGCGAACGAAGTTAATGCCGTTGTATCTTCCAATGCAACGAGCCTGAACCCTGCCCAGGCAGAGCTTTTGAAAACGCAAGCTCAGGCACAGGCAACAGTAGCCACAGCCCAGGCCAGTGAAGCTGCTATCAAGTCGCAACGCGACAGCAAACAGAAGGAACTCGGCGACCTGCCAAGTGGCGTCGTCGACTATCTGGAACTGGAACGTGATGCAAAGATCAAGAATGAAGTCTATGTCAATCTCGTCAAACAGTGCGAGCAGAGCCGCATTCAGCAGGCAATGGATTCCATGGATATTCAGGTTGTAGATCCGGCTGACTTACCGTTTGCAGAGAAGCCTGTATGGCCACGGCCTAAATTGATGACAGCGTTGGGATTTGTATTTGGCTGGATTTTAGCAGTGGGATATAGCTTATTCGTTTATAAAAAAGAGTTGGAATGAGTCTTAAGAGAAGAGTTGCTCTACAAGAAGGATATAGATAGCATGAAGATATTATTTTATTACTGGATGCAATATAATGATAAAAATTCTCGAGGCGGTGGAGTACAAGTTTATCTTCGTAATGTTATTGAAGGACTTCGGAATAAAGAGAATGTTCAGGTTTATACACTTTCCTCTGGCACAGCATATAACTTATCTGGAAAATGCTATATTGAAAGGTTGCCAGATGATCGAAATGTAAAACGGTATCAAGTTGTTAATTCGCCGATGCTAGCACCGTCAAAGACATCTTTTTTTAATCAAAAGATATATACGACAGATATGCAGTTAAAACATGTTTTGTTAAATTTTATCAATGAAATTGGTGGTATAGATGTCATTCATTTTCAATCATTAGAGGGACTTACATTAAAATGCCTTGAAATAAAAAAGGATTTAAGTCATATCAAATTAATCTTATCATTACATAATTATCAGGTATTTTGTCCTCAAGTTAATTTGTGGAAGCACAATTCTATAAGTTGTGATAACTTTCATGAAGGAAGAGACTGTCTTACTTGTTTAGGTAATCATCCAGGAGCTGAAACTTTTAAAAAATATTATTTATTTGATTATTATCTCCGTAAAGTGAGATTAGAGGGATATAGCCGTAGCTTAATGAACAAAGCAAAGACTCTGTATAGGCTTATCTCTAGAGAAAAAAAATCGAAATCGTCTATTGCCCTAGGGAAGGATGTTATTGCCTCCCTAGCAAATGATTTTTTTTACATGCGAACTCAAAATGTAAAAATGATTAATCACTATGTTGATCATGTGTTGTGTGTATCAAATAGAGTAAAGCAAATTGCACTTAATATGGGATTAAGTCAAGATATTGTGGTCACTAATTATATTGGCACAAAATTTGCTGCTAAACAGAAGTTTACCAGTGCATATTCTTTTTCAGGAAGAATTTTGACAATCGCATATATGGGATACATGAGACGTGATAAAGGATTTTTCTTTTTACTTGATGCACTTGAACGTTTGCCAAAGGAAGTTTCCAAAAGATTAGCTGTTGTTATTGCTGCACGATTTGATGATGTGCTAGCAGTAAAAAAAATTAATGAACTTAGGCCTAAATTTGCAGAAATTAGACTTTATAATGGATATATGCATAATCAGATTCCAGAAATAACAAACGGTGTTCATTTGGGGATAGTCCCTGTTTTATGGGAGGACAATTTACCTCAAGTTGCTATTGAATTTAAAGCTATGGGAATACCTGTTTTAGCAAGTAATCGTGGAGGTGCATCTGAACTTTCTAGTTCTCCATATTTTATCTTTAAAAGTAATAACTACCAGGATTTTGAAAAAAAATTAATAAATATTATTGAAAATCCGTCTATTTTTAGTGATTATTGGGATAAGCAGCTACGTTTAAAAGATATGAATTCACATATACATGAACTGATGGACTTTTATGACGCTGCTAATGATTTGAGAGCTATTGTTTGTGATAATGAAGTCAAGTAATGCTGTATTTATGGGAGTTGTTTTGTAAAATAAAGCTGGCTAAATGTGAATAAATATTTATATACTATGAGGTTTCTTTGACATGTTGAAAAAGTTCATCCAAAATTTAGTTTGGAAAAATTATTATATCAATCAAAATTTTTATAAAATCGCCCCATTGAGTGAAAGAAGAAAAGAAGCAAAATATATCAGTGAAATGTGTGAATGGGATACTATTGAGGATATTACTGCCTTAAAGGAATATCGTGATAGTGTAGAAAAAGGGAGGGAATTTCGTCCTCCGAGTCCTATTTGGGGAAATACACACATATACGGAATCTGGTACTCCTTGTTTCATAATATTGTTCAAGATTATGTTCAATATAGTCCAGCTATAGAACACGGTCTTATCTTTTACAATCAAATATTTATGGATCTTTTGTCAAGTTCTAGAACAACGTATGCTACATTTAGTCCTTTTAGAAAAGATATCATTCATAATTACCGAACGGAACCTGTATTTTGCGTCGGTCCATATATTCATTATGCAAAACCTTTTTATGATGAAGTTAAATTTCAAAAAATGAAGAGAAAGTTGGGGCGTGTTTTATTAGTTTTTCCGATTCATTCGACAGATCAATCTAAAGCTACTTATGAAGAAGATGGCTTTATTCGGCAAATAAAAAGGCTAGAAAAGAAGTATGATACAGTGTTGGTGAATGCTTTTTGGTGGAATGTTAATGATCGGATTATCGATCGCCTAGCAGCAGAAGGATACCATATATCATCAGCTGGATTTCGCGATGATATTATGTTTTTGAGCCGATTGAAGACAATTATACGCTTATCAGATTGTGCGGTAGGAAATAGTATTGGTACGCATGTGGGATATTGTTTGCATGAAGAAGTACCATTTATGATGTTAAAG
>CAMGAZ010000227.1 GCA_946008205.1 uncultured Clostridium sp.
GCAAAGTATCAATGAATTTAATTTATTAGATTTATTAATAGCCATTGAAAAAGAGATAGTGTGCTTAATAAAGTATAAACATGGTATAACTGATATTGAAAAAGAATTTATTGTATATCCTTTAGAAATAAGAATAAGTTCTACAACAGGACGTGAATTTTTAATGTATTATAACCCATTTAAACATGCTTATGGAAGATTGCGCCTTGAATTTATAGAAAGTATTTCTTATGCTAATAAAGACGAATTTTTGAAGACATGTAATTTTGATGCAATTTGTTTTGATAAAGAGGTAGATAATTCTTTGGATGCATTATTACATTCCTGGGGTGTTTCGATAGCCGATAATCCTTATAGTGCAAAAGAAAAAGCTACGCTAAAAAGAATTAAGATGCGTATTTCTTATAATCCCTATACTGAAAAATATATCTTAGATAGAATAAGAAGAGAAAAGCGCATAGGATACTATCGTGTAATTAACGAAAATAGTAAAGTGTTTATTGATTTTGAAGTCAATGTGCTTGATGAAATAGAATTACGTCCTTGGGTGCGCAGTTTTTATAATCGAATTGTCAATATTGAAGGTATGAATAATAACGAGTTCACAATAGCTTCTGACGTAATGGAGATTAATAAGTCTCTAAATGGTGGAGTAGAAAATCGTTCAAAGGTTCAATTTAGCAAAAATACTAAAGTTGATAACCAATTAATAGAGATATACAAGAAAATTCGTTTTAATCCTGCTAGAGAACATGATAAGTTGTTTAATGAGATTTTTAGTAAGGATTTTTACGCCAAATCTAAACAGGTAGTAGAACGTTATTGCCAGAAAAGATTGTTTCCATTAAATCAAAGGGAAGAATTAGCTTCACTTGATTTTTATAGGGATGTATTGCCCTTAACTAACTTAGAAAAACGTTGGTTAATGACAATATTATCTGATGATAAGATAAGTTATTTCCTGTCTCATGCGGAAATCGAAGCTGTTAAGCAAGCAGTAGATCCTTTAAACAAAATAAAACTCTTTTCAGTGAATAGAATAAAATATTATGATAAATTTTCAGTATCAAAGTTAACGAAACAGCGAGAGCAAGCTCTTGTTAGCAGATTATTAGATGCTATAGACAAAAAACGATTTGTTGAGAAAAATTATATTAATATTGATAAAAAGTTGTATTTACCATTGAGCTTGGAATACTCGCAAAGAGATAACCTATTCAGAGGTTATTTTATTAATGAAGATTCAAAACTTTTTACGCTTAATATTTCTAGAATAGAAGAGTTTAAGGAATCAATACATATCAAAGAAATTTCAGATGAAAAAATCTTTGCGTTTTTAAAATCTGCTACGATTGCTCGTGAAGAAGAAGTAACTATAGAGTTTTATAACGTTAAAAATTTGACTGATAGAATTTTAACGGAGTTTTCTCCTTGGAAAAAAGACGCGCAATATGATAAAAATACTAGCTTATACAGATTAACTTTATATTATGATAAATATGATAGACTAGAAATAGTTAACAGACTTATGGGATACGGTAAAATTATTAGGTTTGTAAATAAGCAAGAAGCTGTGTATAAGGAAATAAAATCTAGAATAGAAAAGCAAATTCAGATTATGTAAAAACAAGGTTTTTTGTCTTTGTGCTACTGTCTAATTTCTTGTAAAATGTAAGTGTCAAGAGGAACTAATCTTAAAGGATGAATTCTTAGTGACAAATCACTCAAGGAATTGGAGGTGAGAGTTATGATGTGGGCAATTGGAGGATCTCTTCTCGGTTGGGCACTTGGCTGCTGGAGCATTGGCTGGGGTTGGTTCTAACTAACCATATAGGGTACCTTTTAGGTACCCTATACAATAAAATTGTGTATTGTAAAGATTTTTAATGATTAGCTTGGAGGTATGCTGTATGTTTAGTTTATTAAAGTCAACCAAGAAACTTGTGTTAACCGTTGCTTTTGCAAGTATTATGTCAACTAGTGCTGCTGTTCAAGCTAATTATATTGATAATAGTAGTGAAGATTATCGTATGACATCTAATTATGAAGCAGTAAAACTTGGTATGACAAATATTAAAACTACACTTATGCTTGGTTTTAGTGAATATGACCGCAAAGATGAATATGGTAATTTATGCCTTCACATGATAGAGGCTTTGCTCAATGATGATAATATGAACTTTACTAATATTGTTGCTTATACAATTGAAAAATTCCCGGATAGATGGCAAAGCTATTTTTGGAATGGATATTATAACGAGACTAAGTTTAAATTTGTTGATGCTATAAATAATTACCTTGAGGCTTTAAAAATCAATCCTGAATCTTGGGTAATAAATAGAAATATAGGAAGAGCGTATATGGGGAAAGCTATTTTGAGTGCTGGACAAGTATTCAGGGAGAAAAACATAGATAGTCCTGAAAGATTTTTGACAATGCTCATATTGAAAGATGAATCTTATGAAGCGTTTGTTAATAGATTTACTTATGAATCAGATATTGCTCATGCTTACTTTACTAAAGCAATCAGCATATATGAAGCTGATCCTGTTAATACTCAAGCTAACATTGAAGAGGTGCTTGATACCTATAATAAAGCTGCAATTACTACTAAAAATACAGATGAATCATTAGCTTATTATAACAAAGTAATAAGCTATGAAGGCAGAACAACTTTCCCTTGGCTTAAAGATGATTTGAATAAAGTTTACATAGAAGCTTATGCTGGTGCTGGTAATTGTTATATTAAATATGGACAATATGATAAAGCTTTACTTATGTATAAACAAGGTCGTAAACTTGATAAGAATAGCGATTTGCTCAAAGTCTTAAAAAGAAAGATTGAATTAGCAAGAACCAAAGCTTAATTATTTATGGTCAAAAGCCAAGATAAATTGACCGATACTAATACTATAATTTAGTTTATACTAATATTAACAAAGTTAATTGTGTAAATAAAGAGGAGTGATTGCATTGAATCTCAAAAAATTCATCTCTATTACTTGTCTGACTACTGTTTTGGCTACTGGTTTAGGTAGTATTATGTTGCCTGTCGATACGGAAGCAGCTCCGCATCGTCCTCCGCATCATACGATGCATCGACCGCCAAGGCCGAGATTTAATCCGCCTCCACGCTACCGTCGTCCGCCACAACCGCCAAGACGCGGTCATCACCACGATATCGAAGGCGTAATTGCTGGAATCATTATAGGTTCGATTATAGCTGGCAGTTCTCAGAATAACTGAGCTGTGAGTGGCAGGGAAAAC
>CAMGAZ010000228.1 GCA_946008205.1 uncultured Clostridium sp.
CGTTATAAAAGATACATTATTTGATGCAGTCAAATTGTTACCTTTTTTATTTTTAGCGTATTTATTAATGGAATATCTAGAACATAAAACTGGGGACAAGACTAAAAAAATTGTACAAAGTTCAGGAAAATTAGGACCATTATTGGGAGGAATACTAGGAATTTTCCCACAGTGTGGTTTTTCTGCAGCAGCCGCTAACTTATATGCTGGTAGAGTAATCACAATAGGAACACTGATAGCAGTGTTTTTATCTACTTCAGATGAGATGTTACCAATATTGATATCTGAAACTGCACCAGTAGGATTAATTTTAAAAATATTGTCAATAAAATTAATAATAGGAGTACTAGCAGGTTTTTTAATCGACAGTATTCATTCTATAATTATTAAAAAGAATAAGCCAAAGGAAGACGAAGCAGAAGAGGCAATAGGGCATATTTGTGAACATGACCATTGTGACTGTGAACATGGAATATTTAAGTCTGCTATTAAGCATACTGTTAATATTTTAGTATTTATAATTATAATAACATTTGTAATAAATACACTAATACATTTTATAGGAGAAGATAATATTGCAAATGCTATTGCAAGGGTACCTTTTATGGGAATATTAGTATCTGCTTTATTTGGATTAATTCCAAACTGTGCAGGTTCTGTAATAATAACAGAGTTATATCTATCAAATTTAATTAGCTTTGGTTCTATGATAGCTGGTTTATTAGTAGGCTCTGGAATAGGAATTCTAGTTCTGTTTAAATCTAATAAAAATGTAAAAGAAAATATAAATATTACAGCCATTTTATGCTTAATAGGAGTAATATGCGGAATTGTAATAGATTTAATTTAAAAGTATTCAATTTTTAGATTATCGTTAAAAGCTTGCAAAGTATATTTTTATAAAAACATACTTGCAAGCTTAAACAAATATTAATTATATCTATATTTCTAATATCTTTTTTGCTTTTTCTACATCTTCATTAGTTGCAGTTCGTACTCCTTCTAAAGGATATGCTTGTCCAAGGTTTTTCCATTTGAATTTCCCCATGTCATGATAAGGTAATATTTCTATTTTATCTACAGTTTTTAAGGTAGACAAAAATTCTTTTAATTTTAGCAAATCTTCTTCTTTATCAGTATATCCAGGAACGAGCACTTGTCTAATCCACATGCGTTTGCCATTTTCGCTTAAATATTGCGCAAATTCTAGTTCCTTTTTATTTGAAACTCCTGTTAAATCCTTGCAAATTTCATCATTAATACATTTTATATCTAATAGAAATAAATCTGTTAAATCTATAATTTTTTTTATTCCAGGAGTTAAATAAAATACTCCGGATGTGTCTATTGCAGTGGATATGCCTTGATTTTTTAATTCTTTGAATAGAGCTATTAAGAACTCTAAGTGTAATAAAGGCTCGCCACCACTAACCGTAACTCCACCACCTGAAGGTATTATATAATTTTTATATCGCTCTATTTTATTTAGAACTTGGCGAACAGAATATGCTGTGCCACCTTGATGACACCAGGTATCTCTGTTTTGGCAGTATTTACATTTTAAATTACAACCTTGTGTAAAAATTACAAATCTAATACCTGGGCCATCAACTGCACCGAAAGTTTCAAATGAATGGATAGGGCAGGTGATAGTATCTAAATTATATTCTTTCATGGATTGTTCTGTTGATAACATCTAATTGTTGCTCCCTTGTTAGTTTTACGAAATTTACTGCGTATCCAGAAACACGTATTGTAAGTTGAGGATATTTTTCTGGATGATCCATTGCATCTAATAGCAATTCTCTATTAAAAATGCTCTATCGAATACATTTACATTTATATGATGTCCTGATTGCATAAAGTATCCGTCTAACATACTTACTAAATTATTTACTTTTGTTTCTTCATCTTTTCCAAGAGTTCCAGGAGTTATTGAAAAGGTGAAAGAAATTCCATCTTCTGAATATTCATAAGGAAGCTTGGCTATAGTGTTCATTACAGCTAATGAACCTGAACTATCTCTTCCGTGTAATGGGTTGGCACCAGGACCAAATGGTGCACCAGATTTTCTTCCGTCAGGTGTATTTCCTGTGGCTTTACCATAAACTACATTTGATGTTATTGTAAGAATTGATTGTGTTGGTTTTGCGTTTCTGTATGTGTAATGTCTTTCTAGTTTTTTCATAAATGATTTAACTAAAGTTACAGCAATTTCATCAACTCTATCATCGTCATTTCCGTATTTAGGGAAGTCTCCTTCAACTTCATAGTCTACAGCTAAACCTGTTTCATCTCTAATAACTTTTACTTTGGCATATTTAATTGCAGATAAAGAATCAACTGCAACAGATAAACCAGCAATACCGCAAGCCATTGTACGTATTACATTTCTGTCGTGCAATGCCATTTCTAAAGCTTCATAAGAATATTTATCATGCATGTAATGTATTGCATTTAATGATTTCATATAAATTTTTGCTACATAATCTAACATTTGGTCATATTTTGCCATTACTTCATCATAATCTAGATATTCTGACGTAATAGGTGCAAACATTGGAGTTACTTGTTTACCAGTATTTTCATCTCTACCACCATTTATAGCATAAAGTAGTGCTTTAGCTAAGTTTGCTCTTGCACCAAAGAATTGCATTTGTTTACCAATTTTCATTGCTGCTACACAGCATGCAATACCGTAATCATCCCCGAAACTGACTCTCATTAAATCATCGTTTTCATACTGAATAGAAGAAGTAGCAATAGAAATTTTTGCACAGTAATCCTTAAATCCCTTAGGAAGATTATTAGACCATAAAACTGTTAAGTTAGGTTCTGGAGCAGCACCTAAATTCTCTAAAGTATGAAGCACTCTGAAAGAGTTTTTTGTAACTAATGTTCTACCATCAATTCCCATACCACCAATACTTTCAGTTACCCAAACAGGGTCTCCACTGAATAATTCGTTATATTCTGGGGCTCTTAAGAAACGAACCATTCTTAGCTTCATAACGAATTGATCCATAAGCTCTTGAACTTCTTCTTCTGTAATTGTTCCAGCTTTCAAATCTCTTTCAAAATAGATATCTAAGAAAGTAGAAGTTCTTCCTAAAGACATAGCGGCACCATTTTGATCTTTTACGGCTCCTAAATATGCAAAATACAACCATTGTACAGCTTCTTTTGAATTTGAAGCAGGAAGAGATATATCAAATCCATATTTTGATGCCATTTTAATCAAATCATATAAGCCTTAAATTTGGTCT
>CAMGAZ010000229.1 GCA_946008205.1 uncultured Clostridium sp.
TCACTTTTTCTCAAAAGTTAAAGTACTCTCTGCTGTATTATTGAAAATTGCTATATATTGACGGAGTTCGTTTAAACGAATATAATAAAAATAGGGTTATTGTCGAATTATAATTGAGGTGTTTGGTTTGAATGGGTATATTACAGCACAGGATGCTGCTATAAAATGGGGAATCACTGTACGCCAGGTTCAAGTTTTATGCAAAGAAAATCGAGTTAAAGGTGCCACAAAAATGAGCAGGATTTGGATTATTCCCAAGGATGCAGAAAAGCCAACCAGCGCCAGACGAAACAATTCCGATTTATAACTAACATTAGCCCTCTACTAAATAAGTATTGGAAGAGAGAAGATATGCCGATTGAAGTATATTCTTTTTTCTCTGGTTTAGGTTTTTTGGATCTTGGGTTTGAAAATGCAGGATTCGACATCTCATTTGTGAACGAGCATGATGAGCGTTTTTTAAGCGCCTATAAATATGCGCGGCGGAATACTGCCCACACACCTAAATACGGATATAGCAGTAAAGATGTACGAATATTTTTGACTGATCAGGTGTGGCAAGAAACTTTTCCAGAGTACAACAATCACAATGAAATTATAAAAGGTTTTATTGGAGGTCCACCTTGTCCAGACTTCTCTACCGCTGGTAAGAACGAAGGTGAAAATGGGCAAAACGGGCAATTAACATCCGTTTATGCTGATTTAATTATTAAGCGAAAACCAGATTTTTTTGTTTTGGAAAATGTTAAGGGCTTGTATCAAACAAAAAAGCACAGAGAGTTCTATGATAAAATCAAGCGGAAGCTTTATCGAGCCGGATACTCATTATTTGACTCGATAGAAAATGCACTCGAATATGGAGCTCCTCAATTTCGAGATCGCTTAATATTGATAGGGTTAAAGCGCGCTAGATTTGGAACTCATCTTCACTATCTGATTGGTACTCGGCACCTTTACAATTTAGGTGACATCGTAAATTTGGAATGGCCTAGAACAAATCCATTTATCGAAAATGGCTACCTTGCAGCACCAGATGGTATTATACGAGAACTAACCGTTCAATATTGGTTTGAAAAGAATCGAGTGCAAAGCCACCCGAACCAAAATGATGTTTTCACAATAAAAAACAGAGAACGTTTTTACAATATTCCTGAGGGGGACTCTGGAGGAAAATCTTTTAAGCGATTACACAGATGGCGATATTCACCGACTGCCGCTTATGGGAATAATGAAGTCCATTTACATCCATATTTGCCAAGACGGATAAGTGTAGCTGAAGCGTTAGCAATTCAATCACTTCCAGGTGATTTTGAATTGCCGCCCGAGTTGCCTCTTTCTTCCAAATTTAAAATGGTCGGAAATGGAGTCCCTTATTTGCTCGCTTTAGGTATTGCACAAGAATTAAACGAATGGCTTATCCCTTTTGCGCATAGAATAGGAGAGTAGAATCATGGCAGAGCAAGACCTAAGGGCTGATTTAACTACACTATCAGCAAAAGATTTTTATTTGAAGCATATCGTAAAATCTCATAACTGGTACTTCTCAGATTATCTTAAAGTTCCTCAAGATGAGTTAGTGGATCGAATGGATTATTTTAAAGAAATCGTTTCCTCAAAACTCAAAATAAGTTTCCACAGCTTACAAATCGTTGGAAGCGCTAAAACTGGGTACAGCTTATCCCCCAAAAAAGTACTTCGCCCATTTCACGATGAAACCCCAGATGGGCCGTCATCTGATATAGATATTGCCATCATATCTGAAAAATTGTATCAGAAGTTTTGGGATGAACTTCGGCACACCAAAAAAATTCAGTATACGCACTATTATAATCAGCTAACAGCTTCAATTTTCCGAGGGTACATAAACGAGAAGGATTTGTTACATATTAAAGGTCCTTGTGAAGAATGGGAGGAATTAGTAAGGCCTGTTAATGTCTCTTTGCAGGACAATTTGGGATTTGTACATCCGATTACTTATAGATTATATAGAAGCTGGGATGACTTAGAAGAATATCAGATTATAGGCATAGGGAAGGCTCAAAAAGCATTGGAGGAACAGAACAATGTTTAACTTTAATGATAATAGAAAAAGTATAAAAGAGATCACTACTATGTTTCAAGAAGGAAGTCTCATTGTAGATGATACTTATCAACGAAGATCTGTCTGGAGTGAAAAAGATAAAATTCGTTTGGTTGAAACTGTACTTCTCAGACTAATAATTCCCGTTCTATTCTTTTGGAAAGCTGACACCGATCCCGAAACAGGTCTTTCGACTACTCATATTGTAGATGGTCAGCAAAGAATAAAAGCAATTTGTTCATTTGCTAATAATGAGTTTAAACTTAAGCCCCAATGTTTGCTGGATGATTCTGCAAAAGAAAAATACGCTAATAAGTATTTTAGAGATTTGGATGTCGAAGATAAAAAAGCCTTCTGGAATTACCAACTGATGGTTATTGACATTGATCCTGCGGCAACCCGTACTGATATTATTACAATGTTTAATCGACTAAACTTGACTGATTATAGCTTGAACGACCAAGAAAAGCGCAATAGCATGTCAGGCGAATTTGCCGCCTTGGCCAGAGAACTTTCGGATTCTCCTATTTGGGACGATAAGCATCTTTTTACAACTAAAGATATTAAGCGCATGAAAGACGTGGAGTTCTGCGCATCACTTATTCTACTTTACAGAAAAGGGATTATAGATCAAACAGATCAGTCAGCTTTGAACCAAGCTTATGAAGAATATCAGGACGACTACAAAGATGCAGAAAAAGATAAAGAAGCCATCTTATCAGCCATTGATGTGGTTCAACAGTTTTTTATTACTGACGATGTTACTAAATTCCTTCGCAAAAAGACCCAATTGTATACTCTTTTTTCAGTAGTCTTTTATATGCAGCGAAATGATATTATGCTGAAAGAAGAATTCAAAAATAATTTACAACGATTTGTTGAACTGTACTCAGTTTTTAGTAATGATATGGAGTTCGCAGAGTTGCTCGGGGAAGAAAAAGTTCTGTTTGACTGGCTTAAAAAATATAAGCTTGCATCTTCCGAGGGCCTAAATAAACACACTAATCGCATGATTCGATTTAATGTCATGAAGGATTTTCTGTTCCAAGTAAGCGAGGAACGTTGTGCTGCCGAACAAGAATTATTTAAAAAGATGAAGGAAATCGGCAACCCTCCTACGGAGGATCTAGTAGAATAATCAATTTCAAAAAAGCGCCGCCAGCGGACAAA
>CAMGAZ010000230.1 GCA_946008205.1 uncultured Clostridium sp.
AAGGCTAATGGTGCAACAGCTGATGGAGATGGTAAATACACAGCTACAACATACAAACAAAATGACAAAGGTGAATATGTACAAAAAGATGGAAAGACACCTGTAGCTGATCAAAACAATCCAGCTGCTGATGGTGTTGTAATAAGAACTGAAACTGCAACTACTAAAGCAGAATTATTTGCAAAACTTATGGGTGATGAACTAGGTGCATCTTCATCTTATCAAACATTATTTAAAGAAATGGAAGAATGTGTTGCAAAACATAATGGTAAACCTGAAGATGCATTTATCAATGTTGCAGCTGCAACTGGTGACATAAAGGATCAATTTGAAAGTTCAACATATTTAACAAATATGATTAACGAAGGATTTATTGTTCTTCACAAAATGACAGGTGATAATATCACTGGTGCAGCTGATGAAGTAAACGTAGCAACAGATGCAGCACTACAACAAGTTTCTGACGAAACTAAACTTAAAAAAGCTGAAGCTAAATACGAAGCTGATATGGCTAAAATCAACGCAAAAGATAAGAAATTCGATACAGATATCGCAGCTCTTGAACAAGAACGTAACGCAATCAAGACAGAAATCGATACATTGAAAACAGTAGCGAAAGACAACGTAGAACGTACATTCAAGTTGTTCAGCTAACTGAGTTAGGAAGTGGTAGAGATAGGGTGTACAGTGTAACTGTACCTATCTCTCACCCAAGCCCTTTCAAAAGACAAGTCTGTCAAAAATCTAACGGGTATGGTTGTTCAATAGAGCATAAAACGATTAAAAGCTTTCCGCCTGTATCACAAATTAAATAACAAAAGAATAAAAGTAAAACCGAAAATGAAAAAACAAAAGATTTAGTAAAAATAAGTTGATTAATGTGGATTCGTTAATTGACTTACATAGAGGTGAAAGTTTTCCCCAATTCTTCTAAAAACCTCTAAAGATGCTAAAAAAATTCCTATAATTTCCTTTTTCTTATTCCTAATATTAATTGCCGCAACCTTATGGAAGCGGCTTTTTATTATATTAGGAATAAGAAAATATTTCCAATACGGTTCGCAGAACATAGTTCTGACTCACCTGCCTCTATTTGAAAGATATTTAATCTTTCAAACAGAGTTCTTCTAATAAATTGCCACTGTCCAAAAACAAGTGGCTTTTTTTTGTATTAGGAATAAGAAAATATTTCTAATACGGTTCGCAGAACATAGTTCTGACTTTTTATATAAATGGATTGAATGCAAGTATAAATAATTTGTAATCATACTACGTGCGTAGCACCCTCTATTTGAAAGATACTTAATCTTTCAAACAGAGTTCTTCTAATAAATTGCCACTGTCCAAAAACAAGCGGCTTTTTATTGCAAGCCGAGCAGAGCGAATTTCTGTACGGCATTTATGCCGGATAGCGAGAATATTGAACCGATAGGGCAATAGCCCGTAGGTGATACTATTCGAGCGTGAAAGAAATTTAAGAAAGGCATGAGCGAAGCGAAAGACGACAAATCATGAAAAAGAGTTTTGATACGTTTATTATTGATAAAAATGGAGTTTTTATTGTGAAAAAGAAGATATTAATTGGTATAATTGCATTAATCGGTTTTATAACAACGATAAAACTTGCTATAATATATTATGAGTCAAATTATAACCCTTATGCTTTGTCCAGTTTTTGTTCAATAAATGATTTTGTAGACTGTGATGGTATTGCTAAAACTACTGCATCTCAGTTTCTAGGAATACCTCTTGCGTATTGGGGTATGGGATTCTATTTATTTGTCTTAATGCTATTGTTTATCGATAAAATAAAACAAATAAAATTTTTAAGTTTTTTTGATGTGTTTGAAAGACCAATGTTTTATATATCAGCTTTAGGGCTTATTTCATTTGTTGTTTCTGTATTATTGGCATTAAAGAGTGTATTTATATTACACAAAATATGTATTTTATGCTTTTTTACGTATATATTAAATGCTTTAATAGCATTAATTTCAACAGATTTTGAGAATAATGGCTTTATAACCTCAATAAAATGTTCGTTTGAAGATTTTATTCAAGGTGTAAAAAAATATACACTTCATTTTATTATTGCACTACTTCTTGCTTGTTCTTTTCTAACTTATATGATTTTAGTGTATCTGGAATTTTTTTTGGCTATGGTGTTTCATAGTTTTTATTTGTGTTGTATTCAGATTATGCGTGTCCAATGTGCTTTGCATATAATATTATGATTCACAAACTTGTCAAAGAAGTTGGGAATATATATGTAGAATCTCATAATCTACCTTTAGATAAAGAATGTAATAAATATCTAAAAAAACAAGTTCATAAAGGTGCTTGTAGGTATGCAAAATATGCTGTAGCTGCAAAGAATCAAGGTAAATATTGGGATATGTCAACCTTATTGTTTGAACATCGCCCAAAGAATGATGATGAAGCAATTTTACTTGCTCAAAAAATTGGACTTAATATTGATAAGTTTAAATTTGATATAAATTCCAAAGAGACATTAAAACAAATTACGGCAGATATAGATTATGCAGTTTCTCAAGGTGTATTAGGAACTCCTACAATTGTTGTTAATGGTAAAAGATATGCAGGTATAAAACCGTATTATGAATTAAAGGAAATAATAGAAAATAATGAACGATGAAAACAAAATTTTGATACATGCCTGTTGTGGTATATGTTCGGCTTATCCGATATTACAATTAAAAGAGTTGGGTTATACCCCTGTAGTATATTTTTATAATCCTAATATTGATACAAAAGTTGAATTTGATAGACGCCTAGAGGCTCAAAAAAAAGTATGTGAATATCATAATGTGGAGTTGATAGTTGAGCCGTATTGTCCTTCAGAATATATAAGTGTTGTTACCGGGTATGAATCAGAGCCAGAAGGTGGCAAAAGATGTATTTTGTGTTTTAAATTACGATTGTTAAAATCTGCATATAAATCTAAAGAATTAGGTATAAAATATTTTACAACTTCAATGGTTATAAGCCCTCATAAAAATTTTAAACTATTATCTTCTATAGGAGAGGATATTGCAAAACATATTGATAATGTAGATTATATTTCGATTGATTTTAAGAAGAAAGATGGGTTTCTTAAGACAAATAAAATATCAAAAGACTTGAATTTGTATCGTCAAAACTATTGCGGTTGTAAATTCGCAAAAGGTCATCTTGTTAAACAGTAGTGATGTTTGAGATACAAATATATTAATCTGAAAATTTC
>CAMGAZ010000231.1 GCA_946008205.1 uncultured Clostridium sp.
AAATGAACACTTTATCACCTCACTTATTTTTATACTCAAATAACTAAAAATAAATTAGTCTCTGAGCATATTTTTTAATAAGAAATTAATCTTTTTTTATAATAACAAGCTTATCTACTGCGCGAGTTACTGCGGTATAAAGCCAGCGTTTATGTTCTTCGTTCTCGAACGGAAATCCTTCCTCTATAATAAGGACCTTGTCGAACTGGCTACCTTGGGATTTATGGGTCGTGATCACATACCCGTAAGCTACATCATTAGGGAGAGGGTCGTGAAATCTTTTATTTTTTCTTAACTTATATAAATCCGAACCGGTTAAAACAGAAGTTCCTGTAGCTAACATTTGTTTTTCAACAATAACATCACGAATAATATCATTATTATCTAATCTTAAGTCTACTTTATAACAAGGAATAATTCTTTCGGATTCAGATTCTTTTAACCAATAAGGCAAAATAACTTCATATTCTCTGATATTCTCAACGGTTCCTATCGTGCCATTTGTTAAACTTGCTTCTTCGCTATCAGATACTTTATCGTCATAATTATGTAAACAAATAAGTCTTTCGCCTGGAACTAACAACTTGCCCGAATACCCAAGTTGTTTACGCACATTATTATTGTAGCCTATTCTTTTTTTATTAGTTGCGCATAATGTAACATCGGCCCAAGTCAACATACCTTCGGTCAAATCCGCCGCATTAAATATTTGTACTTCTTTTCCATGGAATTCTTTTAAAGGTTCACCATCTCGAATCTGCATAGAAACCTGTATTATTTCACTTTCTTTTGCTTGTCTCATTATTTCATCTAAGAATACATGAGGGTGGTCTAAGAGGTGATTATCGTCGTTTTTAGAGATAGGAGGTAACTGCAATCCTATCTTCTTTTTTTTGTTTAAGTCTTTTCGCAACAAAGACTCCCTTTTTCAAGGCTTATGCTTTCACATAAGAGCAGACTATATCTTCAATGTTAGCCGTTTCCATCGCCATTGGCTTGCGATGTACTCTACTCAGTTATTAAAAACTTTTCGATAGTCGTTGATCTTTTTTCTTCTAAAATTTCGCTTAATATTTTTTCTATATTGTTTATTTGAGTATAAGGTATTCTAAAAAGAGTAATTTTATTTTTCAAACAATACTGATTTTTTTCATAGTCTCTTTTTTGTAAATCTTTAAAACTATCTTCTCCACCAAAAAAATCTACTGGTTTAAAATGTTGCTCTCCATCAAACTCAATTATAATATTTTGTTCTGGCAAATAAAAATCAAATTTTCGATTCGATAAATCTTGAAAAGCATATTCCCTATAATAATTTATTTTTTTATTTTCTAAGAAAGCTGCTATTTCGATTTCTCCATGTGATTTTTTATAATAGCAAATAGGACAATATTTTTTATTATGTCTATAAATGAATTTATAAGGACTTAATTCAAAAACAGTTCCACATTTTTTATGTTTAATTTTTATTTTTGTATCAATGTTTTTATATTCTTCAAGAAACTCAAACTCTTTTAAACATTCTTCTCCTAATTCTGATAAAAATTCTTTATTAGTTTTCTTTTTTGTTGGAGAGCAACCGCATCCATAGATATGTTGATTAATTAATCAAGATGGCATTTGTTCAAATTCTTTTTTACAAATATTACAAAAAAATTTACACTTTTGTTTCATGCCATTATATCCGGAAACATACTGGTAAGGGGCAGGGGTATTATCTTTAACCCATTGTTCATTATATTTAGCAGATCTATTCCCATTACAATAAGGACACCCACTATGTTTGCTAATTATATCATGAACATTTTTGTTAAAAGTATTCCCACAAACTAAATGTTTCATAGGAACTTTTCCATGACATCCCGGATATTCTCCAAGTACTACGTATTTGTCTCCTAAAATTTCTGAGACTTCTTTTACAAATTGTTCTGTTGTTTTCTTTTTTGGCATATTTTTTTAACCTCCTTTCTTTATTTTATCATATTTTTTAATATTAGCGATATATAGAAGAAACTTAGATGCGGATTGCCCAATATCTTATACTTTTTACTATATCTTAGACATTACTCCTTGCCCTTGACTATATCACTATGCCAAGTTAGTATATAAGACCTCTAAGGGGGTTCCCGCAGTTAGACTAATTTTAACCCCAAGCCAAATAACCTGGGTCTCCGCAGCATATGAGATAAACCGGGAACGAGAGCAAGTCCTGAATCATCTTAGACGGAACCATAGATACTTCATCTACTACTATAACCTTTGGACCTAACTCTTTTCTCTTCGTTCTCATATAAGTACCATTAGGCATCTGCGTATTATAATACAAGAGTTTGTGCAATGTGGTTGCGCCCGGATTTCCCTTGTCCTTTAAGACCTGCGCGGCTTTTCCAGTAAATGCACAGTAAGCTACGTCCATTTCGTCTAAATCTAGGGCCGCTATAATAAAAGACACGACCGTAGACTTGCCCGCACCTGCATACCCAGATATCACGGTCATTTTCTCTCCGTCTCGATATCTTTTAACGGCTATTTTAACCGCTTCTTTCTGCTTTGCTGTTAATTCCATTACTTTTTCTCCTTTTAACTTTTCTGATATTCTTTTTATTTCTTATTTATATTTTATCATATTTTTTATTTTCTTTAAAAATAGGGCAAAAAAATAGGAAAATCTACTGGAGATTTTCCTATTTTATATATTAATTTACAAAATAATTATATGCAGCTCGCGCATTTGCTTGACGCTTACCGCAAGTACCAAAAGAACCTCTACCATAAGCATATAAATATGCTTTAGCAGCTTCTTCCGGTGAAGTTAAATTACAAAAGTCTTTATAAGTAAAGCCAGACTTATATAATCTACCATAGGTATTGAAATTTGATTCAAGTGTATTTGCTAAATAATTTAACTGAACAAGCGTGGACGCGCCATGAATACCATAGGACTTACTCCATTGACATAATCCATAATATTTTCCCGTAGGATTATATACATAAGGATTTAAATCTAAAGTCCCACCACCACATTCTTGCATCATATTACCAAGTATTCCAGCTGTAACTGCGTCATTATATCCTTTGGACTTTAAAAAAGCCCAAACCTCGCCCGCAACAGGAGAAGAAGAAATTTTAGCATACATCTTTTTACCTTCTTCTATTTTCTTCTGTTCAGCATATTTGCTTTCATAATGCTGTTTCGCGCTTTTTGCTTGAGCATATTCGTCTTGTGCCAGCTGAATTACAG
>CAMGAZ010000232.1 GCA_946008205.1 uncultured Clostridium sp.
AAATATGGATGACATTGCAACATATGTGAAACCAAAATCAAAGTTAAATTCAGATTGGGATGAAGTTCCAGAAGATATAAAAAAGACTTTTGATAGTTTAGGAATTCCTGAAGCAGAGAAAAAATCTTTAGCAGGAGTTGGAGCTCAATACGATTCAGAAGTAGTATACCATAGCATTAAGGAAGAACTAAAAAAACAAGGTGTAATTTATACAGACATGGATACAGCTGTAAAAGACTATCCGGAGATTGTAAAGGAGCATTTCATGAAATGTGTACCGATAAATGACCATAAATTTGTGGCACTTCATGCTGCTGTTTGGTCTGGAGGTTCTTTTGTTTATGTTCCGAAAAATGTAAAAGTAGATATACCTCTGCAGTCTTATTTTAGACTAAATTCGCCTGAATCCGGACAATTTGAACATACATTAATAATTGTAGATGAAGGAGCAAGCCTTCATTTTATAGAAGGATGTTCTGCACCAAAATATAACAAAGTTAATCTACATGCAGGATGTGTTGAATTATACGTAAAAGACAATGCTTATTTAAGATATTCTACCATAGAAAATTGGTCTAAAAATATGATGAACTTAAATACCAAAAAAGCAATAGTCGGAAAAAATGCACAAATTGATTGGGTAACAGGCTCATTTGGCTCAAAAGTTTCAATGCTTTATCCAATGAGTATATTAAATGGAGAAGGAGCAAAAACGGAATATACAGGAATTACTTTTGCAGGTAAAGGGCAAAACTTAGATACAGGTTTTAAGGTTGTACATAATGCACCAAATACATCATCTGTAGTAAATTCAAAGTCTATATCTAAAGATGGAGGAGCTTGTACTTATAGGGCTCTAGTAAGAATTGCAGAGAATGCGAAAAACTCAAAATGTAGCGTAAGTTGCGAATCTTTAATGTTGGATGTTATTTCTAGATCAGATACAATTACAGTAAATGATATAAGAACTGATGAAGTTGAGTTCTCACATGAAGCTAAAATAGGAAAAATAAGTGACAAAGAAATTTTTTATTTAATGTCTAGAGGGCTATCAGAAGAAGATGCAAAAGCTATGATAGTAAGAGGATTTGCATATCCTATTTCAAAAGAGTTACCAGTAGAATATGCGGTAGAAATGAATAATTTAATAAACTTAGAGTTAGAAGGGAGTGTAGGTTAAATGGAAGAAATAAATTTTAGTCCTGTAATGACGGCAAGAAATTTTGGAATAAACAGCATAAAATTATATGACATAAACATCCCAGACACTCTAAAAGAATTTAAAAATATAAGAATAGAAAAGAATAATGCAATAATAGATAAAGACAATTCAAATAAAAAATTAACTTATGGAATTGGTAATAAATTTGAAGAGAATATTTATAAAAACGCAAATAGTAAATTAAGAATTGCAGCAGGAAACAATGAGCAAATAAAAATAATTTATAATTTTGACGATGAAAATTTACAACTGATAAGTAATATAGAAATAATAGCGAATGGTAATGTAGATGTTGTAATAGAGTACAAATCAAATACAAATAAGCCATGCTTCCACAATGGAATAATTAGAACTATAGCTAATGAAAATGCTAATATACGAATTACAGTAGTGAACTTGCTAAATGACTTATCAAATAATTTTGAGTCAATAGAAAATGAATTATATGACAATAGCAATCTAGAATTTACGATTATAGATATTGGTGGAAAAAATAGTGTTTCTAATTATTATACTAACGTAATTGGAGACAACAGCAATAACAATTTAAAAACAATATATCTTGGAGTAAATACATAGTAGAGGTACGAGGGAAAAAATCAAATGTAGATATTGATGTTCAAGGAGCTTTAAAAGACAATAGTAAAAAGAATTTTAAAGGAACAATAGATTTTAAAAAAGGATGTAAAAAATCAAAAGGTAATGAAAACGAATATTGTATGTTACTATCGAATGAGGCAAAAGCAATAGCTCTACCAATGCTTCTATGCGCTGAGCATGATGTAGAAGGAAACCATTCAACAGCTTCAGGCAAAGTGGATAAATCAGAATTATTTTATTTAATGAGCAGAGGACTAAGCTATACAGAAGCAATAAAACTAATAGTAAAAGCTAGATTTAACAAAATAATAGACGAGATAAAAGACGAAAATGCAAAAAATGAAGTATTAGACGAAATTGATAAAATATTGGATTAGGTAAATAATCATTACACCTTACTCGATTTTTGCATATTATAATATAGGGAGGATTTTATGAACTATAAAGAGGACTTTCCGATTTTAAATAATAGAGATATAGCATACTTGGATAGTGGTGCTACAACGCAAAAACCTATTCAAGTAATAAAAGAAGTAGAGAAATTTTATGAAAAGTATAATGCAAATCCACATAGAGGAGCATATACTTTAAGCATTGAAGCAACAGAATTGTATGAAAATACAAGAGCAAAGATTGCAAATTTTATAAATGCGAGATATAAAGAAGAAATTATTTTCTCAAAGAATGCAACAGAAAGTTTAAATTTAATCGCGTATTCGTACGGAATGGATAATCTAAAAAAAGATGATGAAGTAGTACTTTCTATAATGGAACATCATTCTAACTTAGTTCCATGGCAAAAGGTAACCAAAGCTACTGAGAGCAAGTTAAAATATATGTATATAAATGAAAATTTTGAGCTATCAGATGAAGAAATAGAAAGCAAAATTACAGATAAAACAAAAATTGTTGGAATTACGCATGTTTCAAATGTCTTAGGTACAATAAATAATGTAAAAAAGATAATTAAATATGCCCATAAAAAGGGGGCAATAGTAATAGTAGATGCATCTCAAAGCATTCCGCATATGAAAATAGATGTACAAGATTTAGATGCCGACTTTTTAGTATTTTCAGGACACAAAATGCTAGCTCCACTTGGAATTGGTGTGCTATATGGAAAAAGAGAGATTTTGAATAAAATGGAACCATTCTTAATGGGTGGAGACATGATAGAGTATGTATATGAGCAAAATACTACATTTGCACCACTTCCAAATAAGTTTGAGGCTGGAACGCAGAATGTAGAAGGAGTAGTAGGGCTAGGAGCTGCAATTGATTATATTGAAAACATTGGGTACGACAACATACAGAAAATAGAAAAAGATGTAGAATCATATGCCAGGGAAGCACTATCAAAACTAGATTATTTTTCAGTTTATATGACGGCAAACTAAGTCCTCAACA
>CAMGAZ010000233.1 GCA_946008205.1 uncultured Clostridium sp.
GCATATTTGCCAGTACCTTTGCCTAATTTTTTTACAAGCTGTACCCATCCTCTTAATGCATTTTGCATTGCACCATTGTTAGCATTGCGCTTCTGCAGCTCATACCAAGCTTTTGCTGCAGCCAATTCAGCAGTAGCCTTATGATAATCCTTCGCTAATATCATAGAGTTATTTTGCAAAGTATTATAATCACAGCTATTAATTTCGTCCACAATACGTTCAAGCTGCTTCCATTTCCAAGCATCAGCAATATTTTCAGGCACAGTAAAGCTACCATGAATACCTTGACGATTTTTAATAGCATTAGCCCATTCAGGCGCATATCTATTAATCTTCGCTAATGTTTCATAGCGTCTATTTTGTAAAGAATATTTACCAATCAAAGCGAATAATGTATTCCTAGCCTTTTTATAACCCTCAATATCTTTTCTTTTAATAGCTCCGGCAATATCCATACAAGCCGTAGAATTTGTCAGCGTACCAGCACTCATCCGCTGATAATATTTTTCTAACCGTTTCTCTTGGCTGCGCATTTCCATAAAAGCAAGCATACCTTCTACAATCTGCGGAACTATACCCCTGATGAAAATAAGTGATTTCCTTAAATTATCAATATCAGCAGCCAGCGGATCTATATTCATTAAATCATCCATTGGTATGCCGCTTGCTTTAATTTTATATATAATACTGGAATATTCGCCATTATACCAACAGAGTAATTTGGAAATAGACTGTGCATACTTATTAGCTATTTCTATATTACTATAATTATCAACGCCTTCGCCAAATAAACTTTTCCATGCAATCTTACAGGGATTTTCAAGCTCATAAAAGCGAATATATTCCAATACAAGCTCTGCATCTTGACCGGAAGAAATTTCGGCATTGTTAATCGATACACATGTCTTAGCTTCTGTCAAACTGCTATTAAATAAACTCTTTAGAAAACTAATTTTACCATCCGTTTCAATCAGTTTTTTATAATCCTGACGATGTTGTCGAGCTGCTTCAAAGCTATGAAACTTAACTTCTTTACCAAAGCTAATTCTCTGAACCTTTGCATATTGATTATAGGTAGCTTTGATTTGACAAACCAGCTGTTCCCAACTGGCTTTATGAATTGAGTTTATGCCATCTGCAATAACACGCAGTTCCCATTCCTCATAATTTTTAATTGCACAAACAGCTGCTTTAGCATTTAATAATTTTTCTTGCCAGTCTTGAGTAAATTGGATACTAACACTATTAATATCCAAAATATTGATATGAGCATCTCCAACAGTAAACTTCCAATTGTTTTGACGTGTAATATTATCAACGATGCTTTTATTATTATTATATCGTTCAACAGCTTGCTCAAAATCACTGTCCGACCAAATATCTGCAGTATCAGGTAATTTACAAGCTAGCTGTTTCTCCTCATCAACACTTACACTTTGGTTGCTGTCATACAACTCTACTAATGCTCTATAAGAAACTGGAAGAGCTTCACAAGTATACACATTACCGGGTATTACATCGCCAAGCTGATCTCTGTTTTCTTTTAAAAACTTAGCGGCATCTATTGGTGAAAACTCTTCCCCATTAAGAATAATCGTATTGCATTGCTGATTGCGAATTTGAAATAGCTTTCCACGAGTTTCTTTTAACTGCTGAATAATGCTCTTACGCTTAATATCACACTCTCTAATCTCTTTTTCTAATTTCGCCGGTATCTCTGAAAAATTAGCAATTGCTGCAATAGAGCTTTCAATATCCTTCCTTGAATCATCAGTTACCGAAACACATAATGGTTGTAATTCACACTCCACTTTGTCTTTCAAAACCTTTAATGCCTTATTAGTATGACTTGTTACAAGTACTCTCTTGCCCTGCGCTAAAAAATGACCTAACAAATTAGCAATAGTATGTGTTTTACCGGTACCGGGAGGACCTTGCACAACAACAGCATCATTAACTTCTATAGTTTTTGCAATATCTAATTGCTCCTGATTTGCTTCTTTAGGCAATAAAATATCTATAGCTTCACCCCCAACTGCAGCGAGCATTTCTTCCGAACTTTCTTGTGTATAATCACTATTCTCTACAAAATTATTCCCCGGCTGTAAAATATTAACAAGATGCTGTGGAACTTCTCCCGTCTCCCCAATCTTTTCGATAATCTTATTAATCATTTTTGCCATACCATTAGGACGTTGCCTAAGAATCAGCATCGGTTCCCAGGAAACTTTAAAGGCAGCATCATTATTTAATTTTGCTAACTCCATATTAGAGAAATACTTGCCTTTATGCGATACGGAATGTACCACTCGCTCAAAAAAAGTTTTTGTTGCATTTCTGTCAAAGGGATAGTATTGTTCTCTGCTATTTTCGGCATCAGCATTCTGAACAGCATCTCTATCAACATCAGAAATACCATTAAACAACTCTATATAAAAGCTACTGTTTACATCTACATCTCTGATATAAATGTCATTACTCTCAGTATCGAATTCAATTTCAACTCGTTTTAACAAAATCGGATGACTAATCGACGAATCTTCCGTTACTTGAAAAAAGCCATTAGCAATAAGCAGCTCCCAATCCCCATCTTCTTTGATAAGTCTTTGTCTATGCATAAAGAGCTCAGCAAATAAATTTTTTGTTTGCTCAAGCACTAATTGTCTTGCACGCCACAAATTACGTTTTTCCATCCATCTATCATACATTACCTGAGAATCAAAAACACTTCTAAATTCTCTATATACTACAGGATTGCTTCCAGCCAAAGGTATACGTTCTCTGATTTTCGGTTTTTCAACATTATAATCATTCCAATCCTCCTGAAGCCAAGGCATAAGCTTCTCATTAGGCATGGGACAGGCATCAAAATCAGGATTATGCACCTTCAAAATATATGGTATCTCTTCCAACGCACTGTAACCTTCATCAAATTTTACATAGTCACGATAATGAAAAGCTATATTCTCCGGATCATCCGGTAAATCTTTAACAAAATAATTCCATTGGTGATTTGTATAATTAAGAACTATATTGTCCTGCTTCTCCTGCATAGCTTGCAGATATTTGAATAAATTAATGGCTTTGGCCTGAATCGTCATTTCATTTCCCACTACTCTCATCCCCTTAGGCGAATTTTTATATAAGAAAAAACGTAGTTTTTTAGCATCTATCATTAGAATAGCACAATTTTATTTACTTGTAATAATTCAATCTTACATATA
>CAMGAZ010000234.1 GCA_946008205.1 uncultured Clostridium sp.
ACGTTGGAATAGGAAACGGAAAAGCTGCGGAAGTTCCAGATGCTATAAAGAAAGCTATTGAAGATGCAAAGAAGAATTTGATAGAAGTTCCTATCGTGGATACAACTATACCACATGAAATAATAGGAAAATTTGGAAGTGCTAATGTTATGCTAAAACCAGCTGCAGAAGGTACTGGAATTATAGCAGGAGGAAGCGTTAGACCTGTTCTAGAACTTGCAGGTTACAGAGATATAAGAACAAAAATAATAGGAACAAATAATCCAAGAAACGTTGTTTATGCAACACTAGAAGGATTAAAGAGTATGCAAACAGCTGAATCTGTAGCTAAAAAAAGAGGAAAAAAAGTTGAAGAAATAATGTAATTATTATACAATAATAACAAAATTAGGAGGTGTAGTCACGAAATGAAATTAGATGAATTAAAACCAGCACAAAAAAGCGCAAAAAGAACAAGAGTTGGACGTGGAGTTGGGTCTGGTATAGGCAAAACTTCTGGAAGAGGACATAAAGGTCAAAAAGCTAGAAGTGGTGGCGGAGTAAGACGTGGATTTGAAGGTGGTCAAACACCATTATATAGAAGATTACCAAAAAGAGGATTCACAAATATTCACGCTAAAAATTATACAGAAGTAACATTAACAATGTTATCAAAAGTAAAGAATGAAAACGTAACAGCTCAAAGTTTGGTTGATGAAGGAATCATTGGGAAAGTAAATGATGGAATAGCAGTTCTTGGAACAGGAACATTAAACAAAAAAGTTAATGTAACAGCTGCAAGATTTACAAAATCAGCCAAAGAGAAAATAGAAGCTTTAGGTGGAAAGACAGAGGTGATCTAATTGTTAAAGACCATAAAAAATGCTTTAAGGACACCAGAAGTTAGAAAAAAATTATTATATACATTGTTATTAATAGTAATTTTTAGATTAGGATGTTATATTTCAATACCAGGAGTTGATACATTTACACTTTCTGAACAGATGAAATCTGCTACTAATGGTGTAACTGGACTTATAGATACGATATCAGGAGGAGCTTTTTCAAGGCTTTCGATATTTGCAATGTCAATCACTCCTTACATAACGGCATCAATCGTTATCCAATTATTAGGATTAGTTATTCCAGCATTGGAAAGACTAACTAAAGAAGGTGGAGAAGAAGGAAGAGCTAAAATAAATAAGTACACAAAAATGCTTACTATAGTTTTAGCACTAATCGAAGGGTTGGGGATATTCTTCTCATATAAATCTTCAGGAATATTCTTGGATACAAGTTTCTTAGGTGGAGCTATAACTGTCATTTCGTTAATGGCAGGAACAGCACTTCTTATATGGCTTGGAGAACAAATAACAAATAAAGGAATAGGAAATGGTATTTCTCTATTAATATTTGTAGGTATTATATCTAGATTACCAAGTGCGATTACAAGTATTTGGAACCTAATGTTTGGAACTGGTACCTTTAGTACAGTTGGACTTATAAAGGCACTAGCATTAATAGTAATCGTACTAGCATTAGTGGCAGGAGTTGTATTCATTCAAATAGCAGAAAGAAGAATACCTGTACAGTATGCTAAAAAAGTAGTAGGAAGAAGAATGGTGGGAGCACAAAATACTCATATACCACTAAAACTTGTAATGGCAGGAGTAATGCCAATAATATTTGCATCATCATTCATGACATTCCCTGCAATGTTGCTACAGATATTCGTAAAGGATATTGCAACACAAACAGGATTCTGGGCAGGAGTTTATAAATTTTCTATAGCTTCATCAAGCTCAGCTGTAGGGATAGGTTATACGATAGCAAACGCAATAGTATACTTATTATTGATACTAGGATTCACTTATTTCTATACTTATGCAATGTTTAATCCTGCAGAAATATCAGGTAACATTAAGAGAAATGGTGGATTTATTCCGGGAATTAGAGCTGGTAAACCAACAACAGATTACTTATCATCTGTAATATCAAAATTGTCTCTAGTAGGAGGGTTATTCCTAGCAGTTATTGCGATACTACCAATGTTTGCAAAATTTACAAGTTTAAATATTGCATTTGGAGGTACTTCAATACTTATCGTAGTAGGTGTTGCGATAGAAACAATACAACAATTAGAATCTCAACTTGTAACGAGACATTACAAAGGATTCTTAGAATAAAATTAATGAAACCAAAGGTTGTATGCCGGCGGTTTCTTTTTTGTATGCTAAAATATACTTTACAACCACTAAAAAAAATGCTACAATATAAGGCGGTAACAAGAGAAATGCCCTTATAAAATAAAGGCAATTTTATATGAGGAGGAAATTAATTATGTATTTAATAATGTTAGGCGCTCAAGGAACAGGGAAAGGAACTGTTGCAGGAATATTAAGCCAAAATACAGGTTGGCCACAAATTTCAACAGGAGATATATTTAGAGCAAATATTTCACAAAATACAGAATTAGGCATTAAGGCAAATGAATATATAGCAAAAGGACAATTAGTACCAGATGAAATTACAGTACCAATGGTTATAGATAGATTATCACAAGAGGACTGCGAAGACGGAGCTATATTAGATGGGTTTCCTCGTACAGTAGAGCAAGCTGAAAAACTAGACAAAATTTTATCAGAAAAAGGTAAAAAAGTTGATATGGTTATTAACCTAACAACTCCAAGAGACGAAATTATAACAAGAATATTAAATAGAAGAGTTTGTTCAAATCCAGAATGTAAAGCAACTTATAATTTAACAATGCATCCATCAAAAGTGCAAGGAATTTGCGATATATGTGGAGCAAAACTAGTACAAAGAGAAGATGACAGCGATGAAAATGCAATAAAACAAAGATTAGAAATATATGATGAAAAAACTAGTCCATTAATAGAATTTTACGCAAAGAAAAATATATTAATTACAGAAGAAGTAAGTGAAAGAATTAATAGATTAGGAAAAGAAGCAGCAGAAGATGTGCTAAAACGTATTAAAGGGGAAGGACGTAATTAAAATTGGTAAGCATAAAAAATAGTAAAGAAATAGAGAAAATGAGAGAGGCTTGTAGAGTTGCAAACCTTGCACAAAAAGCAGTGGAAGCAGCAATAAGACCAGGAATATCAACTTGGGAATTGGATAAAATTGCAGAAGATACGATGAGAAAAAATGGTGCGATACCTGCAGAAAAGGGATATCCAAGTGGAGTAAAAGGAGTACCTGCTTTTCCAGGCTCT
>CAMGAZ010000235.1 GCA_946008205.1 uncultured Clostridium sp.
TAAGAAGTCTTATTAAAGCTGATCGTGATAACTCTGTTGGCCATTGGAAATTAGCACAGTTGTGCGAGGCTCAACATGATACAAAAGGTGCTAAGACGATGTTAGAAAAAACAATTGAGCTAGACCCTAATATGATAGAACCAAAATATAGATTGGCTTTGTTATATGAATCTGAAGGTTACAAAGACGGTGCGATAAATCTTTATAGACAAATATTAAGATTAGATCCGGCTAATGAAGATGTTGAAAGTAACTTGAAAACATTATTAAACTTTAGCCATGACCTTAAGGATCAGACCAATTATGGCGGTATTTCTGAAATTTATTTTGGGCGTTTTCGTTCGGGGGAGAATTATATCTACTAGGGTGCGAAATAATTAGCGTGCGTAAATTGCGGTAATAGATGTTTTTAGCAATCTACGAGCAACAGATGCAATAAGTGCACAACTTGCGGGTTTTAGTCCATAGATTGCAGATTTTACAAAGAAATTGTCGCTGAATTTTTTTAATAGTTTAGATATTCCAATGACTATGAATAATGAAGGTAGGATTATCGCACAAGAGGCAAGGCCTGCGGTAAATAATCCATGAGTTTTTATTCCAGCATAGGTTGCCATGTTAAGTCCAACAGGGCCTGGAGTAATAGATGCAATTGCCAGCATTTGTGTAAGTTCATTGACAGAGTACCAATGGTATGTTTCTGAAATATGATAAAGAAAAGGAAGTGTAGCGAACCCTCCACCAAATGATAGAACTCCTATTTTGAAAAATTCTTTGAATAGTAAAAAGTAAATCATTTGTTTTCTCCAATTTTAAATTTTACAAATTGGTATGCAATTCCAATAATCATTGCGGAAATAATTATTGGGGCAGGTGCAATATTCCATTTTAGAATAGCAATTAAGAATAAGCAGAATATTCCAAAAGAGAATTTGTCTGTTATGGATTTGCTCCACATTTCTTTTACTGAGGATATGATAAGTATAATTACACCAAATCCAACTCCCCATAAAATACCTTTTATAGTAGGCATTTGAGAAATTTTACTAACTATGGACGCAATAGCAATAATACATAAAAATGGAGCTGTAATCATTCCAAGAGTTGCCATTATTGCACCGAGTTTCCCTCGTAATTTATAGCCGATAAATATTGAAATATTAGCAGCTATTAATCCCGGTAGAGATTGGCTGATTGCGTAATAGTCAACAAGTTCATCTTCCGTTATCCAGTTTCTAGATTTGATTATCTCGTCTTTAAGTATTGGAAGTATGACATATCCGCCACCAATTAAAATCATTCCAATTTTGATAAAAACCTTATATATTTCCCAAAGTCTAATCTTCATTCATTAATTATATTACAAAAAATGTTGGTAAAAATTGATAAATAAAAATAAAAGCTTCATGCCGGCCGAAGTAGCAGGTGGGTGAACGCCTCGATGCCTCCGTTTCCCACTGGCAATTAAATTCATAATTGGTGGGTATACTTCATAACATCGCTGAGCTAATTCTCCCTTTTAATAAAAATGTAGGAATAAAATTAACATCAGCATAAAGCAATATCATTATGACATATTTTTTTCTTTGTATCAAGTGTAAACCTATATTTGAGTAATAGTCTTATGTTTGTTTATATTCACTGAAATTTGCTGAATTGTTAATAGATTAGAAGTGTATCCTATTCCGACACTATTAAGCAAAAATAAAACCACTATATAATAGTGGTTAAAAATTATTATAGGGAAATAAAATTATAGGGAAAAATTATATTAGAATCTTTTAATTATCTTCAGCTAAGATTAAGCATTGAATGTTTTGAATGAAGTTTCAATGTTTTTGCTGATAACCTTGTTTACTGCGTCCATTTCAGTTTGGATAGCAGAGTGTTCTGTGTTCAATTGAGATAATCTCAATTCAAGGTTTTTATCTTGAGCTTGAAGAATTTCAATGTGTGCATTGATTTCGTTTTGTTTTTGGTCATATACATATTGGTCATAAGTATATTGGTTGTAAGCATCTTCATAAGCATTATCATCTGTTTCTGTGCTTGCAGTCATTGTGTAAGTATTACCTTCAGCATCTGTCATAGATGAGATTCTGCCAGTTGTATCAAATTCGATTTGAACACCACTTAATTGAGTTTTTTGAGTTTTGTTCATAGATGCAACTGCAAAAGTTGTTATGCTTAGAGTTGAATTATTAGCACTTTTTTCAACATCTTCTTTCTTAGCAAATCTGATACCGGTGCTTGATTTGTATTGATAGTATTCATTGATATCTAAACCTGCGTTTATGAAAGCTTCTTTGTATTCAGAACCAACTGTAGAAAAAGTTGTATCATTTGAAGCTGAGTAAGTAATAACATTATCGCTACCGTATGTGTTATCAGAAGTGTTTTCTTGGAATTTAGTAACTTTTTCGCCTTTGTCTAAAGCATTTTGGTAAGAAGCTCTGTCTGCAAGTTGAACACTAACAGTAGAATATCCGATTTCATCAGATTCTTTTTTTACTAAAGCTGTGTATTCATCTTTAAGTTTACCTTTGTCTAAAGCTGCAGTTTTATCAACTTGATTTCCGTATTTGTCGTAAAAAGTTACATCTCCGGCAGCAACTCTATCATCAGAGTATCTTTCTGAGTCTTTAGTTAAAACAGTGTATTCACCGTGTTCATCATCTTCTCTGAATGTTTGAACATAGTATTGTAAATCTGTGTTGTATGCTTCATTAGGATTGTTAACTAATTCAGCTTTACCGGTTTTAGTAGAGCTTGCATTAGCACTTGCAGTAATTTTGTATGCTGTGTTTTCTTGAACTCCGATTGATGCAAGAGTTGTAGTATATTCTACTAAATAGTTACCCTTGTTATCTTGAGGAAGAACTTGAGCGATTGTTGCATCGTTACCTCCGATAACAAATGAATATTTAATAGTAGTATAATCATCTGTAGATGGTGGTGTAGGAACTGTCATTGTCAATAAGCTGTTATAATAATTTGCAGATTGGTTTGACAAATTAGTTCTTTGTTGGTTTATTTGTTGACCTTCAAATTCTAAGTTAGATTGTCTTGCTGTTAAAGATAGCAATCTTGCTTGTGATGCTGACAAACCCATAATCAATTCTCCTATAATTTTTCCTTATAGTTTTGATTACGGCTTGTTTTATATAAATCTTTAGCTTTTTGGGGTGATTTGTTACATTTATTTACAT
>CAMGAZ010000236.1 GCA_946008205.1 uncultured Clostridium sp.
TTCATTTTACGATCAACATTATGAAATGTACAAAGAAGGAGCACAAGAAACCTATATAACTGCAAAAGATTTGAAGGGATTTATAACGTCGGTAAAAAATAACAAGGGATATTATATAGCAAGATATGAAGCAAGTTATGGTAGTGGAAGCAGTTTAACAGATTATAAACCATTATCACAAAAATCTATCGCAAATAGTAAAACAAGTATGAATTATGAAAAAGGAACTTTATGGAATTTTGTATCACAATCCAATGCGGCATCGGCAAGTAAAAATATGTATGGAGAAGATGCAAGAGTAGAAAGTGACTTAATAAATAGCTATGCTTGGGATACCGCTATAGTCTATATTGAAAATTGTTCAGAAAATTCAAAGGAAATAACACATTTAGAGTATTACTTTATAATAAGCAAAATACATAGTACCAAATTGCTTGTACCTCGCAATGGAGCAAATTCTTGGATGATATGGATGATATAGTTTCTGAAAGTTTGGAAAATAATGGTTTAACTAAAAAATAAAATATAAAAATGTGCCATATGATGTTATATCAAGTGACACATTTTTATATTTACTACCATTTTCTTACTTAAGTACTGTACTAAGTAGGATTTTGCTTGTCTTCCGGACGTGTCCTACCGGACTAGTCCTTATTTTTTTAAAAAATGTACTAAATTGCTCGTACCTCGCAATGGAACGAATGTTAAAAAAAGTAAAAATATTGAAAAAAGAGAAAACTTCCTGTATAATATAATTATGTAACTTTAAAAGTTGCAAATATATTATATAGGAGGTCTTTTTAATGACTAATAATCAATTGCTCAAAAAATTGAGTCAAGACATGAGAATGAGAAATTTCTCACATTATACATATGATACGTATATGAGTAAAACAAAAGAAATGATAAAATATTTTAATAAACCATTAGAAGAAGTAACAATAGAAGAACTAAGAGATTTTTTATACAAATATTTATTAAATGAAAGGAAACTAGCAGATAGGACAGTAAATTATTATAATAGTATAATAAGATTTGTATATGAAGTAACATTAGATAAATTATTAAATAAAAAACAAATTCCAATGAGGAAAAGGAAAAAAACAGTGTATAAAGTGTTAACTAAAGAAGAGTTAAGCACTTTTTTTAATTGTGTAGATGATTTTAAATTCAAAACAATATTTATGCTTGCGTATGGTTCGGGATTAAGAATAGGAGAAATAGCCAATTTACGAGTAGAAGATATAGATAGTAAAAAGATGAGGATTTTTGTTAGAGAAGGAAAAGGAAATAAAGAGAGATATACAATGCTATCAAAACAAAGTTTAGAAATGTTAAGAATCTACTGGTCAAAATATAGACAAAACAAGAGACGAGGAAGAATATTTTTAAGTGAAAGTGGAGCAGCAATAACAGTAGGAGTAATAAGAGAACATTTTAGAAAATACAGAAGAAAAGCTAAATTGAGTGAAAAGGTAACGATGCATACACTTAGACATTGTTATGCTACAAATTTGATAGAAAATGGAGCAACATTAATACAAGTGAAGGAATTAATGGGACATAGAAATATAAGGAGTACGATGGAGTATATACATGTAGCAAATATAGATTTAGGACTAGAAAGTCCATTAGATGTATTTTTGAGAGGAGAAGAAAATGGAGAAAATTCAAGAAATATTAAATAAAGGATTAGAAAAATATATAAAAGAAAATAAAGTTATAGGATATAAGCAAAAAGTGGTTAATGCGATAAAAGATTGTAAAACCGGAGCAATAGGAGCCCATAAATATGTATGTGATGAATGTGGGTATGAAGAAATAGCTTATAATTCATGTAGAAATAGGCACTGCCCAAATTGTCAAACAGGGAAAAAACTAAAATGGATAGAAGCGAGAAAAGAAGAAGTTTTAAACATAAAATATTATCACGTAGTATTTACGATACCAAGTGAACTTTACCCAATAGCCCTACAAAATCAAAGTAAAATGTATAAAATATTATTTAAAGCATCAGCAGAAACGCTACAAATGTTAGCAAGAGATGAAAAATATTTAGGAGCAGAGATAGGATTTTTTAGTATATTACATACATGGGGACAAAATTTAATGTATCATCCACATGTGCATTTAGTAGTAACAGGAGGAGGTTTAACAGAAATAAATACCTGGAAAGAAAAAGAAGAAGATTTTTTTATACCAGTACAAGTAATGTCTAGAGTCTTTAGAGGAAAATTTTTGGATTATATGAAAAAAGAAAAAATAGAATTTTATGGAAGTAATAAAGATTTAGAAAATCCAGCAACTTACAATAATTTAATACAAAAAATGTACAACAAAGAATGGATAGTATACTGTAAAGAACCATTCAAAAATGCAGAGTGCGTAATTCAATATTTAGGAAGATATACACATAGAGTAGCAATATCAAATGAAAGAATATTAGAAGTAACAGAAAACACAGTAAAATTTAAATGGAGAGATTATAAAGATAATAATAAAATGAAAGAAATGACAATAAGCATACAAGAATTTATAAGAAGATTTTTATTACATATATTGCCACCACATTTTATGAAAATAAGATACTACGGAATATTAGGAAACAAAAACAAGAAGAGAAAATTATTAAAATGTAAAATATTAACAAGAACAAAAATATACAAAAAGAAAAAGCTTCCCACTCTAGAACTACTAAAGCAAACCTTAGGAAAGGACTTTAACTTATGTCCGCATTGCAAAAAAGGTCATATGTTAATTCCAAATACCACCTAAAGATAAACAATTGAATATATTTCAAAAGTGCCTCTTAATTGGGGAGGGGGAAACTTTACTTAATTGTACAATGAAATCAAAATAAATGCAATAAAAAAAACAAAAAATGAAAAATGGTGGTGAAAATAAAGTGAGAAAAAATAATAGAAACTCCATAGCAAGTATGGAAAAGTTACCGCAATTTACTACGATGAATGTTATAGATGGTCAGGCTGGTCTAGTAATCTATTCCAGTCTGATTTTCTACAGCCTAACCATCGATAACATACTAAACATCGTAGTTCTTCTAATACTTGCAGGAGTGAGTATACAAATGTTAGCAGGAGATGACGGAATAATAAGACAAGCAAAAAATGCAAAAGATAAAACAAATGAGGCAAATGCAAAAGAGAGAATAGAAGTAGAAGTAATAGGAAGTTATGGAGCAAC
>CAMGAZ010000237.1 GCA_946008205.1 uncultured Clostridium sp.
TAACGCTTATTTTGCAATTACCGGAGGTGTTGTGTATGATTTCATACAAGAAGCTGCCAAAATGCAATAGAAGTGCGAATAACGCATGAATACGGGCTTATTTTTTTAAAAGTACCGATGAATGACAACGAGCGCGACTGATATAAATAAAATAAGCGGGTAAAACCGTTTTGCAAAAACAGGAATTTTATATAAATAATTTGGTGAAAGACCTAGTTATTTTAATGATTTTACTTGTTTTGATAATGGCTTTATAGCAGTCATTTGTGTTATTTTACTTAGTTTTTAGTGATTTTCAGTTGTTATTTCATTAGTTTTTTATATTGATTTTATTAAAATTCGAGTGTTTTTGGCACTGATTCTACTAGTTATTTCAGTGATTTTACTTAATTTTACGGGTCTCAAAACCAGTTATTTTAGTGATTTTACTTAGTTTTGTTTAGAAAGGAGCTGATTATAGATATGAATATGACTAACAATATAACTAAAGCCTCTTTAAGAACATTATTAGAAGATCTAAGTTTTGAAGCTGATAATGATGAAGAAACTATATATAAGTTAGCTATAAAAGAAGATAAAAACTATAGCGGCCTATCCGATATGTTAACAATAACTGTATATTTTGATTATAAGTTTCCTAGAAATAAATTTAAATTAAATAAAGATAAAGATAAAGATAAAGATAATAGCTATATCCGTATCTTTTGTTGGTTTGCTAATTACGATTATAAATTTGGTAAGTTTTTAAACAAATATACTGATAATCTATATAATAAAGACAGTAAAGAGGAGGTTGAGTTCTTAGAGAGGTAAATAGGAGAGATAAAAAAGAAGGGCGCGAGCGATAGCGAGCGCCAATAGGAAATAAAAATAAGGGTGCCGGCCACTTTGTATGTTTATCATTATAAACAAGATACCGTTTTTTGTTTCTTATAGTAAACGCTATATTTACAAAGCATAAGAAAGGTGGTGTTATATATTCATGGATTCCAAAGCCAAATGGATACCTAACGACAGAATAGATCTGGAATTTATTGTAAAAATAGAATATGGAAGCAATTTTGCTCCAGAATTTTTAAAAGCTTGCATTCCTACTTTTAAATGTAGTAACTGTGGAAACGTTTTCTTTGATACAATGTATGATAGAAAATATGATAAACGTTATAAAGACGGAATCATTAATTATATTAGCGAAGCTGAAGTTACAGAAAAAGCATGGAAAGAATTTATAAGCCGCCGCGACTTGCATATGTTTAAGTATTGTCCATATTGTGGAAGTAGTATGTGTGATAATAATAATAATATATCCAAAGAAGAGGGGGAAGAAGAAATTAAAAATAAAAATTCTTCTTGCAACTTAACTAATGGTAAAAGTCTTATAGATCTTATTGGATAAGATAATTAATAAAAATATAAAAAACGAAAAAAGAAAGGCGGCGCGATTTTATAATTATGATTTATATTAGTGATCAAAACATTTATATTAATCCATTGCATATTGAATCTGTTAAAATAGTGGACACTATGGGCGATATGTATGTGGAACATACTGTGTTTATTTATACCAATAGAGGTAAGTATAAATATTATTCTGGGAAATATCTTGAAGCTTATAAAGCTAGAGACGCCTTAATTAATATAATTAATTCTTATTTAAATGGATTGTTAGGTTCATAAAATAAGGCGCCGGCCACTTTATATATATTTATTTTATATTGCTAAAGGTGTATGGAACGAAAGGAGTATATTATGACAGGTTATGAATTTATTAATTATCTCGAGGAAAAGGGCTTTGAAGTAGACAGGAAAGACATTGAGAATTTTTATAGACGCTTAGAAGATCCTGAACTTAGACAAAGGACTATTTCTAGAATGATCAGTATCGATCTTGCTTATATTTATAAACCTTATTTAGATGATAAAGCAGAATACGAGGTTAATTATCTTCCTGGCATCATCAGTGTCTATATAAATTCAGAAGAAGAAGTTCGCGTCAACTGCTTTGCTGGGTATTATAATAGTGCTTATGATGAGCATTGCAGGTACTACCGATATTATATCCAAAGAACTTATGACGAAGCTGTTAAAATTATAGATCGTCTTATGACTAGCAATCCTATCACTGAGAAGATGTGTAAGACTATTTTATATGATTATAATGGTTTAAAGCATTCTAAGGATTAATTAGAAGATATGAGATTGGATGATTTAAGTAAGTTCTTAGAGAAGTGTGGGTTTGATAGCTTTGAAGAGTATAAAGAGTATATTGATAGTTTAGAATAAGTTTAAAAAATAAAATGGCGGCCGATTTTATATTTTATGTATAAAATAAAGGAGCGTGACAAACAATGCTTGTCAAAATAAATTCTACAGTATGGGTTAATCCAGATTATATTCAATCAATAGATATACTCTGCAAACCTGAAGATATGCATAATGATCCTATCTATTGGTACGTACAAATAATGCTTAGCGACAATCATATATATAAAAGTTCTGCTTTTAAAAATATGGATGATGCTATTGAATGTGCTAATGACATAGTTAGTTATATAAACAATAAAAAATAAGGAGGCGCCCGATTTATATATGGAAACTAAAGAATTCAAGTATAAGATTGGCGACGTTATTGAATATTATGGGCGTTGCTTCCACAAAGATTTATTAATTATTGATATGCGTCATAAAAAAGACCGGAATGAAACAATTAATATTTATCTTTGTGAAACCAAAGAATATGAAAGATTCTGGTATGACGAAGAATATCTCGATTCTATTCAGATTAGAAACGTTGATAAAAATAACATCGATGAGACCGGAAACACTAATTATGAATATAATGTAGGCGATAAACTAATTTATATCGAGGAAGCATGGAATCCTTTTGACGATGACTGTGATCAATATGAATATGAAGTAGTAGTTAAAGGTAGAAAATATATGCCGCCCGAACACGATATTTATCTTCCTGGTGACTGTTATAAGGATGGAAATATGTATCTGTGCGAGTTTGTTGGCTTTACTGATGAAAATAACAGTCGTATTTGGATTAGTGAATCTGATCTTGGAAAAATGTATTCTAGCGACGAAGATGAAAAGGAGTGAAACAATAAGAATTTGTAATATAATCTTTTTGTATGTCTGGCTTTTATGTTGGATCTGAGATTTGGTGATGAATTTATTAGTAATATAGTTACTAAATT
>CAMGAZ010000238.1 GCA_946008205.1 uncultured Clostridium sp.
GCCCATTAAAGCGGTACGCGAGCTGGGTTCAGAACGTCGTGAGACAGTTCGGTCCTTATCTATCGCAGGCGTAGGATATTTGAAAGGAGCTGTCCTTAGTACGAGAGGACCAGGATGGACATACCAATGGTGTATCAGTTGTCTCACCAGAGGCACGGCTGAGTAGCTAAGTATGGATTGGATAAACGCTGAAAGCATCTAAGTGTGAAGCCAACTCTAAGATAAGATATCTCATATCGTAAGGTAGTAAGATTCCATAAAGACTATGTGGTTGATAGGTTGGAGGTGTAAGTGTAGCGATACATTGAGCTGACCAATACTAATAAATCGAGGGCTTAACCACTAATATAAAAAAGGTTTTACTAAAATTTCTTCTATGTATTTTTGAGTGTGCTTTGGATATAATATATCAAAGTATACAATACTTTTCTGGTGATTATTACTGAGAGGAAATACCTGTTCCCATTCCGAACACAGAAGTCAAGCTCTCAAGTGCCGACAATACTCGCGAGTTACCTTGCCTGGAAGATAGGTTGTCGCCAGATTTTTTTTATTGTAAAAATACAAATTAAAGATTAAACTACAGTAGTTATGCATATGTTATCGCAACTGTTTTAATTTTTAATTTGTATTTTTTTCCATTGTGTGGTAAAATATAATATATAGTCATTCATGGAGGAATAAATATGAACGAAAAGAATAGAGAGGATATAAACAATTTGTTCAATATGATGTCTAATTATTATATGGGACAAGTTAAAAGAAAAGAATTCTACAATAATGATTCAGCGAAAAGAATTTATGAACTTGTAATAGAACACATTAAAAAACAAGAAAAAACAAGTGCAGATTATGAAAAGTGTCAAGAACTACGAGAAGTAGCAGATAATTTCTATAACTTAATAAGAAATCCAAAGCTTAGAGAAGAAGTTATAAGAAAAGATATGAAAATTTCTGAATTTATGGAGTTATACAGAGAAGAAGTTCTTGGGGATGATAAGCGCAAATACGATATGTCGGATTTATTTAATGAAACTTTTATAAAATCTAAAAATAGTGTTAAAGGCGATAATAGTAGATATCTGAAATATACACCTTTTCATGGAGAAACATATGAATACACTGATGAAAAAGGTAATGAATATTATATTGTGGAAGTTGGACGTCTATATATGCAACAATGGAATGGATTGCAAAATTATATAGACAAATACAGTATAACAAGAAAAGAAAACGAAGAACAAGTTACTGTTGACGAAATCTATTCTAATATTAGTATTAGAGATATGGAGGACGAAAAATATAGAAATGCTGTTATCAGAGAATTACTAAGCAGAAGAAATATTGATTTATCCCAGACAAAAGGATATGTGGGAGAAATTGTAGAAACACCAATTAATCTAAAGAAGGAAAAACCAGGAAAAGAAATAAATGTAGGAAATTCCTCATATCTATATAAAATAAATGACAAATATTCATTGCTGTATGATGCTGCTAAATTATCTGCGGTAATGTTACAGGAAACGACTAATAGTAAAATGGCACATAAAGATAGAGTTGAAATGTCAAAAGAAAAAAATTACGACGATGGAGGAAGATAGAAAGAAATTATGAGTAAAGTTGTTTGGAAACCAGGAACATTTATATACCCAATACCAGCTGTAATGGTAACCTGTGGAACAATGGAGAAATCCAATATTATAACTGTTGCATGGACGGGAATTTTAAACACAAACCCTGCTATGTGCTATATATCTGTAAGACCAGAAAGATATTCACATGATATAATAAAAGAAAAAGGAGAGTTTGCTATAAATTTAACAACCAAGCAACTAGTCTATGCCACAGATTGGTGCGGAGTAAAAAGCGGAAGAAATGTTGATAAATTTAAAGAAATGCATTTAACTAAAGAAAAAGGTACTTTTGTAAAAACACCATTAATAAAAGAGAGCCCAGTGTCTGTTGAATGCAAGGTAAAGCAAATAATTCCTTTAGGAAGTCATGATATGTTCGTGGCGGAGGTACTGTCAATTGATGTTGATGAAAAATATATAGACGAAAAAGGGGCTTTTGATATTAGCAAATGCGATTTAATTGCGTATGCAAATGGAGGATATTATTCATTAGATAAGAAAATAGGAAGATTTGGCTATTCTGTTCAAAAAAAGAAAAAACGATAAATAAGAAAGTTATTAAAATAATATTAAAATTTATATAAAAATAACGGCAAATGATTGACATATGGGCAAATACATGATAAAATAATTAAGCGTATGTAGAGAACATACGCTTATATGAATTATAATATAGCTAAATAATGGCTGGAGGTGTATAAAATGGCTGCAAAAGGAGCAAGAGAACCAATAACATTGGAATGTACAGAATGTAAAAGAAGAACATACATGACAGAGAAAAATAAGAAAAATAATACTGATAGATTAGAAATAATAAAATATTGCAAATTCTGTCATAAACGTACTACACATAAGGAAACAAAATAATAATCCTTAAGGGGGAAAGACGATGGCTAAAGAAGCAAAAAAGAAAGAGAAAAAGATGAAGGACAATACTAATAAAAAAGACAGCAAAAAAGATAAAAGACATTTCTTTAAGGATGTTAAAGCTGAACTTAAAAAAGTAATTTGGCCTACTCCAAAGCAACTATTAAATAATACGCTAGCTGTAATTGCTTCTGTTATAATAGTTGGAGTAATAGTATTTTTATTAGATCTTTGCTTTGAAAAAATTAATACTTTTGGAATTGAAAAGTTAAAAACAGTTGTCCAATCTTCACAAAATGAAGAAGCCGATAATGTAATAGAAAATGATTCAACTGAGGATAATGTGGTAGAAAATTCAGATACTGACAATGTTCAAGAAAATATTGAAGATTCTGCAGAAGGTTCGAGCGAAGATAATCTAGAAAGTACAGATAATGCTGAATAATTATTTTATGAAGGAGGCTAAAATATGTCTCAAGAAAAAGTAGACTTGGAACCAAAGTGGTATGTAATACATACATACTCTGGATATGAAAATAAAGTAAAAGCAGACTTAGAGAAAAAAGTAAAAAATCAAGAAATGGAAGAATTCTTTTTCGATATAGTAGTACCAATGGAAGAACAAATTGAAATTAAAGATGGAAAAAGAAAAGGAAATCTAAAA
>CAMGAZ010000239.1 GCA_946008205.1 uncultured Clostridium sp.
CTTTACGGTTATTTCTTCTGAAGGTACTTCTCTTAGCCTTACATAAATGCCGTTTATATCTTCATCAAAATACTCGACGCTTATCATTTTTTATCCTCTTTATTGTCACTATAATATGTCTTAATCCTAATCTTTTCTGTTTTATAATCTTCTTTAATCCTGTTTTTAAATTCCTGATCATCTTTTGCTACTTCAATCCAGGCTTTATAAGTTTCATCAAGATACTGCAAAGCTGCTTTCTGATTAATAGTAGAAAGTTTATCATCAGGAATCATCATCTGTTTTCTGTCGTAACGACTTTTATAATCGTCGCCGCCACTATTTATTTTGTTTTTATTCTCATCAATAGGAATAACTTTTTTCTCTGCTTCTTTTACAGTATCTTTAGCCGTATTATCTACAATCTGACCTCTCTGGTGTCTGCTTTCTTCTGTTTGAAAAGCAGTTAGCGAGTCCATAAGTTCGATATCATTGGCTACAAACTGATAGGTGTTTTCGATAAAAATATCATTAGTGGACATGGTTTGACCTTCATTCATAAGGCGAACACCATATAGAGCCATTCTGCTATCAAACCCATATTCATTGGCGAACGTAAGGGTTATATCGAAAGCCGGAATTTCATCACTGATAAAATGCCAGTTTTTCATACCAGCTTTTTCTTTCAAGTTATCATATAGATCCATAAGCCAATGCTTATTGAATACTGCAAATACTAATGAGCCGGCAATTGTTCTCGGCCCGAATACCCAATCTTTTGGATTCATATTTCCTAATACTCTGACCGGAGCTTTATTCTGGAAAATACTGTAACTTATCGTCTGAAGCTCACCTAAAGCTGTAGATATAGTGCCTTTATCTGTTTTGATATTAATATTGGCAACCATGTCAGCCATAGAATAAGTTGCATTAGTTCCGTGATAATCAGAAAAAACTTTAAGCTTTTTGCCTTTTATATATGTATGACGGTTCTTTACTACAGGATCACGGTCAATTTCTATACCATTCTGTTCCTCTGTAGTCTGTATCTTATATTCTAATAAGATTTTTTCATAAGAATCAATAAAGTTTGTGCCATACTTATCGCAAAAAGATTGAAGCTTTTTGTAATCATCTTCGCTTAAACTATTTCTATTGTTAGCGATAAGTTCTTTGGAATAAGTAATCAGATCTGCTCTTAACGTATTAGACGTAGGATAATTCCTACTACGCTTAATTGAATTTAGCTTGTCTATACAATATTGAGAATATTGATTTCTTAGTTTAATTAAAGTTATGTCGGCCACGCTTTTTATTTTCACCTCTTTTTATCGCATAATAATATATAATATCTAAACATATTATACCTTTCACGTTCAAACAAAAAGAGCCTTCAGCCATTATAAACTGAAAGCTCTTTGATATATATCTATATTAAATTATTTTAGTCTTCTACCGGAACCATCGGGTCAATACGACGGCAAACGAAAGTACAAGCTTTCTCTGCAATGATAGAATCAATGGAGAAACCGGAACCTTCGTTCAGAATTTCGACACCGTAGATTACCATAACAGCCTTCTGGCCATATTCGTTTGCGAAGGAAATGGTAATATCGAACGGAGGAATTTCATCGGCATAGTGAGGATCTGCAGTCTTAACAACATTGTTGGTAACTTCGTCAGGACTCTGAGAAGCAATGGTGTCACCAGACAGACCAGTCTCGGCAGTCATTTTCTTATCCCATTCGTCAATAGAAATAGGATGCATATTCAATTCGCCGCCAATACGTTGGAAAGAAGCCTGATTAACTGCATACTCTTTTAAACCTTTAAGCAGTGCATCTCTATCAAAAGAAGTGAAAACTAGAGTGCCAGCTATTCCGCGTTTTGATTTTTCTATATATTTCTATATATGTCTAGACTATCTCTTCGTTAATAATGTCTTGTGCCTTTAGATTTTTTCTTTCAAGACTTATTGTATTATTCTTATATAGCGCTTTCAGAATTCCTTTTGCTGTACTAAAATTATACGTTACTTCATAAACGTTTTCTTTTCCCTTTTTTCTGATTGCGTTTGTTTTATGAAAATAATATTCTTTTGTTGCTTCATTTAATTCATATAAGAAAGATTCGTTTCCTAATATTCTTAACCGTGGTCCTTTGTATCTTTTTTCGCCTTTTTTTGCAAAGGTAAAATCGATACATCCATCACCATCTACATATCCTCTAATAAAATCTTTCAGATATTTCTTAGATATTGCAGGAAATTCTAGTTCAAAAGATTTCTTGTTACTCTTCATTTTAAAAAATCTCTTAACTCTTTTTGCAATTTCTGATATGTATATTGATAATCTATAAGAATCTGTACTTTCTCTATATGCCAAATCTTTATTTTTACATATCAAAAGTCTAAATTTTTCTAAAATGTTTTTATCTTTTTTATTGAGTTCTAATGTTATCAAATTATCGGAAACGTATCCGTCTGAAGCAATAAAACCTAGAAAATAATATAATTCTTCACTGTCTTCATTGAAAAAATCGTAATTGTATTCAATCTTCATACTATTATTATACAATTATAGCTAAAATCATTAACGTCCTGCGCTTCGATATAGGAGTTTCACCTATTATCTACTTCCAAATGGAATAGTCGTTACACCCGATTTAACTTGGCACGGTATTGGCAGCTACCCATTTTATTTGGGCCTTAGCTTTTCTTACGAAGCGTATTCGTGATTTTTTGCAAATCCTTATCTAACTTCAACCGTTAGCCGCTAGCGCGACACCCTAGATTTCTAGGTTCACAGGATTAAGAGGCAATTGCGGAAGTTTACCTCTGGAGAAAGAGCGAGGTTCTGCAGAACCCATGGTGTATCAACGTTTTCTATCAGCTGCAGTAAATCTTCCGGACAAACCTTCTGCAGGCGTTGCAAACAGACTGAAGTTTAGATTATCTTCAGCTGTCATTTTGTCCGTAAATTCTCTCATATGACCGATAATTTCTAAGCCTAGTTTTTGAGCTTCTTCAGACTCACCATGATGTTTTCCGATGAGTTCTACCAAGGATTCTGCTAAACCAATAAAGCCAATACTCAGGCTACCATGTTTCAGAGCTTTTTCCATTTTATCTTCTGGGCCTATTTCTTCTGTTCCCATAATCATATTATTTTTAA
>CAMGAZ010000240.1 GCA_946008205.1 uncultured Clostridium sp.
AAATGAAATCCCATTTATAAACTTCTTCTGTTAGTCCATTAAATTTTTCCTTAATAAATTTATTTTCCATTGCAACCTCTATATTACTATTTCCATTAATATTGCACGTTTATCATAATTTCTAAACCTATTCTAGCTTCTTAAGTTCGGTTCCATTTATAGTTCACTGTTATATATTATTTAATTCTATTTTGCATTCATTATCATTTCTTTAATTTTTTATATCCCCAATATCCACCGCCGCCTAATACTCCTAAAGCCATGATTCCTCCCAATGTATTTGAATCTTCTTTTTTATTTGTTGTAGTATTATTGTTTTGGCTCGTTGTTTGTGTATTAATTGTTGTAATATTTTTATCAGTTGCATTATCTGGTGTTATTGTAGCAGTCAGTTTTTGACTTTCTCCTTCTTTCATACTTGTTACATTTTCATTTATTTTAATATCTGTTACTACTATTGTCGTTGGCACCGTAGATGTTGTTTTTGTACTTGATTCTGTAGAGCTTGAAGTACTGCTGTTACTTAATGAAGAGCTAGATGAATATGGACAAACTCCATTAGTATGTAAATGCGCTGGATGTCCTCCACAATGATAATGATATGGTCCTAATCCACTCTTGTTATTATTATCTCTATGTCCTCCATTTGCATCAGTCCTTCCTGAATGTGCATAAGTATAATTATCCATGCAAATTATAGTTACAATTGCCATTAATACAGATATTATTCTTTTCATATTTCTTTTCATACAAAATCCTCCCATTAATATAAATATATAATATCATCTTTATTTTAAAAAGTTTATCGAATTTTGTAGAAATTACTTTTTTTCTGTATTATTATATTTTTAGAAAGTAGGTGTTCCCATGACTAATTCTAAAAATTATTTAAATAAAATTGTTTCTGTAAAGATTGACAGACCTTTAGGTAGCAAACATCCAAAACATGGTTTTATATACCCTGTTAACTACGGATTTATTCCCAACACCATCAGTGGAGATAATGAAGAATTAGATTGCTATGTTTTAGGTATCTTTGAACCAGTTGATTCTTTTAGTGGAAGGTGTATTGCTATTATTCATCGTATAAATGATAATGATGATAAGCTAGTTGTTGTTCCTGACAACACTTGTTTTTCAGATGGTGAAATTAGAGTTTTAACAAAATTTCAAGAAAGATTTTTTGAAAGTATAATTATTAGAGATTCAAACTATTTAGAATTTAATAAAAATATACCTGAATTATCTGTTACCAATTTACAAAATAGCTTATATTTTTATATAACACTTGGATTTAAAGTTGAATATGAGCGACCTGAAAACAAGTTTGCATTTATTTCTCTCGGAAATATTCAGTTTATGTTGCAGGAGATTGTTGATGATGAAAAATGGAATCTAGCTCCGTTAACTTATCCTTTTGGAAATGGAATAAACTTTCAATTAGAGGTTGATGATATAGATACCATCTATAATAATTTACAATCACATAATTATAAAATTGCCTTTGATGTTGAAGAGAATTGGTATAGACAGGGTGCTAAGTTACTTGGAAACAAGGAATTTCTTGTTCAAGATCCTGATGGATACTTATTACGTTTTTCCCAAGATTTAGGTCAGAAAGACATCTAAATGAAATTAAACTAAGTATTATGCATACTTAGTTTTTTACATTCTCTACTACATCAAGCTTATCTTCATATTTATTTAGTTTCTTTTCAAATCCTTCTCTATTTTTTTCAAATTCATTTGACCATTTGTACATCATTTTTAGCATTTTTAGACTTGGTTTATAGTTCGATTTTTCTATTCCTATTTTTTGCTTTATATATCTTGTTAAAATTCTTTTATTTCTTATGTTTTTTGGTATGTCCAAGTATATTATTTTTTCTGCTATTTCTAATAGATATTCTAAATTTTCTCTTAGCACTCCTTCTATTATCCAACCGTCTTCTTTATTTATATTACTTATTATTTCATTTTGCTGTTGAGGTGTTCTTTTCTTCTTATTGACATCGTCATGAACTATTGAATCTATTTCGTAATATTTTATATTATACTCCTTTGATAACTTTCTCGCTAAGGTTGTTTTTCCCGTTCCTACAGTTCCTACTATCAAAATTTTCATATTTCACATTCCCATAAATTTAATTTTCTTTTCAGTTCTTTTGTCCTATAAAGCACTTATTCTTTTTTCATAATATCTATTGCCATTTCATATTCTTCTTTTCCAAAGTCTACTGTTGGCACTATCTCTTTATTATTATACATTTTTATAAATTCTTCTATCGTTACCCATTTAAATTCTGTTGCTTCACCATCTGGGAACGTTATTTCTTCATCCTTAATATCTCTTTTAAACAACCACAAATCTTTAAAATCTGGTGGTAATTTATCTCTTCTAATTTCTTTTAGAAAAACAGCTTCTTTTTCTGCAAATTGTATTCCTAACTCTTCCTTTAATTCTCTTATTATTCCTTGCAAGCTTGTTTCTCCTGCAAGTATTGAGCCTCCATTACATTCCCACATTCCCCCGTATTTCTTAAATTCTGCTCTTTTGCTTATTAATATTTCATTTTTTGAGTTCAAAATTATTCCAGTTACTACAATATGATATTCTCCTTCTTTAAATTGATATACTCCTCGTTCTGCAGTTTTTCCTGTTTTTTGTTTATTTCTATCATAGATATCCCAAAGTTCTCCCATAACTAATAGATCCTCCCATAAATGATTTGTTACATTTTACCATCTTATTTAATAATTTTCTATACAATATGACAAATTAAAGGCCTAAGTTTTATCTTAAGCCTTTAATTTTTCTGCTAATTTTTCTAATTCTTCTATATTTTCTTCTTTCATTGCTGATTTTATTGTAATTGTTGGTTCTATTAATTCTATGTTTTTCATTTCAGAAAGAATATCTTTCATGCACTTTCCTGCTGATGGTGCCCAAGAGCCATTTTCTATTATTGCCATTGTTCTATTTTGATAGTTTCTGTCTCTTAGTTTTGTTAGGAAGTGCTCCATTGGTGGAAATACTCTTGCGTTATAGCTTGATGCTGCTAAAACAACTTTGCTGTATCTAAATGCATCTTCAACTGCTTCATCTATATCGTCATTTGCCAAGTCTGTTAATACTACTTTCTCTACTC
>CAMGAZ010000241.1 GCA_946008205.1 uncultured Clostridium sp.
TTGGAGATTGGATGGTTGATAAGGAAAACGATGGAACTCATGAGCATCCGATGCAGATGCCATTTGTAGTTTATTCAAGTGTTGTGCGTTTGTTTGAACAGGCTGTGTATGGCTTTGAAAACGGATCCATTGAAAAATGGCTTTGCAGATTAAAGGAGATTGAAGAAAGTGGAGAATACTTCGTTTCAAAGCCAATGAGCAATATTGAATTGATAAATGGGTCATGCACTGACCAGGATGTTGATGTTGTAGTAAATGCTGCAAATAATGGATTATGGGCAGGTGGTGGAATCTGTGGTGTTATTTTCAAAAAGGCTGGAATGGTTGAATTGACAAATGCTTGTAAGAAGCATAAGACTCCGCTGAATGATGGGGATGCAGTTATTACTCCTGCATTTAATTTGAAGAATGCAAAAGCAATTATTCATGCTGTGGGACCAAATTTCGGAAACACTCCTCACGCTTTTAAGGAGTTATTTAATGCCTACTATAACTCACTTGTGGTTATGAAAGAGAATGGTTATCACAGTATTTCATTCCCTTTAATAAGTGCGGGTATATTCGGTGGCTCGTTGGATAATCCGGCAGCTGAGTCGACAAAGCAATGTTGCAGAGCATATAAAAAGTTCAGAGAAGATTATCCGATGTATGCTGTTGATGTGAAACTGTGTGCATTTTCATCAAATGAGATGGTAGAGGCACAGAAAGAATTTGAAAAGCATATTTAATGGAGGAATAGCATGGGAGAATTCAAAAATGGAGTCTTATAGCTGTTTTTTTGCGCAAAAATAAAAAAATTTCTTCAACACCCTGTAAAGGTGGTTTATGTCCGAAACCGTAACAAACGCAGGAGTACCTTTGTCTGATTTCCACAGACACAAATCTGGATGAGAATGAAACCATCCGAATTTATGGAAAACGCTGGGATATCGAGGTGTTCTTTAAGGTATGCAAAAGTTACCTTTGCAGGCGGCATAAAGCGGAACATTGACAACCGAATAACTGCCAGATATTGAATTTTCAAGGTGCATAGCTAAAATTTATGCGCGAAGTTTGAGTAGATAAAAATAGTTTCCCAAATATTGTATTTTTACAAATAAAATTTTATAATGTGAGTGTCAAATTAGTGCTATAAATTGGTATGTATTCAGAAAGGACAATTTATATGAAGAAGTTACATAAACAAAATCTGATCATTACATGGTGTTCCATTCTTGCATTGAGTATGGTTTCGGTATTGGGTTTTGGATTATCTGTTATGGCGTTGAAAGGCAGTATTGTTGTAATCGTATGTGGTATCATTTCAACAATAGGTTATTTTTTGCCTTTGCCTGATGATAAAAAAGTATTGATGCTGGTATTTCCACCGGCCATAGGTACATTGGTCTATTCATGGATCACAGGAGGTAATTCAATAGCATATTTGACGAATTATGTCCTCCTGGCAATGGCGACATCATACTTTATAGAATCTGTGATTATCTGGTTTGCAGTACCTTTTACAGCAATCTCCATAGTTTTTATGATTTTCAGTCCGGAAACAATTGCGGGAAATGAATATTCATGGGCGGGTGTTGTTTCACGCGTTTTGCTTTTTGCAGTAACGGGCGTATTATTATCTTTGGCAACGAAGCGTGGTGCGAATGTTGTTAAAAAGACGGAAAAAGCGCTGGAACAGGTCAGACAAAATGCCAGTGTAGCAAATGAAATTTCAGAGAATCTGAATACAACAATTCAAAAAGGCATGAGTTCTATTCATCAGCTCGCAGAGGGCAGCAGCAGTGTAAGGACAGAAGCGACTCAGATGGGGCAGGTAGTAGAGGATACTGCCAAATCTACGGTTACAGTTATGGATAAGATCCATGCTGCTACAGATGAGATCAATAAGAACTATGAACTGGCTACACAGTTAGATGGTGGATTCCAGAAGGTACAGGATGCTGTAGCCAAGGGCAATGATGCGGTTGTTCAAGCAAAGAATTCTATACTGGAAATGGAACAGACGGTAGAGTCGGCACGTCAGTCTACAGAATCACTGCTTACAGAAAAGAACAGGAACACAGCTATTCTGGGGGATATCAATTCCATTGCTTCTCAAACGAATCTGTTGTCTCTGAATGCATCAATAGAAGCAGCCAGAGCGGGAGAACATGGCAAAGGGTTTGCAGTTGTTGCAGACGAAATTCGTTCCTTATCAGAGGAAAGTGCCAAATCAGCCAACAATATTCAGGAGATTCTGAAATGGCTGACAGAAACAACCTCTCAGGTATCAAAGAATATTACGGCGGGAACAGAAGCCGCCGCAGCCAGTGTAGAAATGGTCAGTGGACTGTTGGAATATTTTACAAACATTAACAGTGCAACAGATGATGCAAGCAAAACAGTCAGTGAAGAATATCAGATCATTGAGCATGTGAAAGATCATTTTAACCATATTCAGGAGGAAATAGAGACTTTGGTAGCTGCTTCCGAGGAGAATTCAGCTACGATTCAGAATATAACAGAAACGATAGCGGCACAGAATGATTCTATCAACAATATCTCCACTGAAATAGAAGAAATATCCAGTTTATCATTAGATCTGGAACAGCATTTTACCAAATAGGACAGAAGTAGAAAATGGGCGGATGAAACAGTTAAAAAAGCCCGCAGACCGCGTATTTACTAGGTTTGCGGGCTTTCGTGGCTCAAAAAGTATGTGGTAATATTTACTTCTTTTTGGTTTGATTTAAAATTTTTCTCATATTTTTTTGTGAAGTGATCTGATAGTCTGTACGGAAGCCGAATGCTTCATGCAGATTGTCCGTCAAATCGGTTCTCGTATACGTCGGAATGTAACCTTCTCCGAGTGGATTCTTATACTTTGGTAAAAATGAAAGTATCTGTTATTCCCTGCATTGGGAGCATTATTTTCAACACATCATTCTCACAAAAGATAACGGAGAAGAAGGTATATTAGGGGATGATTGTCTTATTGATTGTTCCAAAATTCCTATGATTTATTGTAATTATGAAACACAAGATATTGTAGATGTATTTGAACGTAAAATAAAATAGTTATTCAGGTAAAAGATGCTCAGTTTGGCATCTTTTATAATAATGAGAATTATTACTATTTTTATTGACAACAGGATAATAGTGGTATATA
>CAMGAZ010000242.1 GCA_946008205.1 uncultured Clostridium sp.
TTTAATCCTAAAGCAGTTATTAGTAAATCTAGCACTAAGAAAATTGTTAAGCCAATAGTTAATATATCAAACCATTTTTTTGACAGTCTATTTATTCCCTTTTCTATATATGGGTTTATAAATCTCATCAGTACTAAAGCGAGTAGTCCCCAAAATATTGAGAATATTAATGTTATTCTGCCATTTATGTTAAATGGTAAATTAGAATAATCCCACCACTTTATTTGAAATATTTTTTCTCCTATCCAACTTATAAAATATTCTACAATAGACCCCTCAACTGCTCCTGCTATAAATATCCCCCAATTACTTTTTTTAAATTTTTGTAATCCTGGAATCATTATAGCAGCCCCTAAACCGTATATACAGCAGAATGGTCCAAATAAGCAACTTTGTCTACTTTCCACTACTCCTTTAGTAAGCATTCCAAATATTGTTTCAACTATAAATCCTAGAAAACTATATACAACAAAGTATGCTAATTCCCTTTTAAATGTAATTTTTACAATTGGGTCTTCTATAATTATTTTATTTTGAGTTTTGACACTTTTTTCATTTTTTACTTTTTCTTGTAATATATTTGCTTCCATTAATTTTCTCCATTTTAGTATCCAAAGTATCCATTAGTCACATATAAATTGTACCTTGATCTTGCTAAAGCTTTTAGATACCACTGTCTTAAATTAGTTCCTCCAAGATTCTTTACATTGACGTAATTTCCATTTTTATCTTTTACTGTGTCTGCAATTATATCATCTGTACTATAAATTTCAGATACAGTTCCAATACAATAATAACAAGGAGTGTACGCCTCAGGATAATAATATGCATATTTCCCTGAATCTGTGCCTAATAATTGGCTATGTGCATTTGAGTCCTCTCCAGTTATCGAAACCGTTTTTCTTTCAAATTCACTGCTTTGATATGCACCTTTTATTGTAACAGAATTATTTTTTAGATTTTCTATTAGTTTTAAGCAACCAGGCTTATGATAATCTCCATTGCTATCTACGATATATATTGAATCATTTCCCACAGTCTCCTGATTCGTATTATTAGAAACGATGCAGTAGTTGTTATACACTTTAGTTCCAATAGGAATTCCTTCAAAGAATGCTAACATACATACATTGTTTTCTAGCTTATACCATTCCTCTTCATTTAACTGTGGCATTGAGAATTCATAGCCAATAACAGTATGGTTGGTAAAAGTTGAAAGTGCAGACATAAGATTAGTCTCTATTGACCTTCTTATTACATTCATTCTATGTTCATTGAATGCTGAATTTGATTTTAATGGATTGTTACTACTACTTATATTAAATATTTCTTCGTTTACGCTTGATGCAAAATTATCAATTACATTTCCGTTTGAATCGCGTGCATCACTTTGCTTAATATTTCCAAGATATTTCTTTACCCAATCTGTAAAGCTAATTGGGTTACCGTTGAAATCTGTTGTCATATTGTCTAATGACTCAGAATAGTATTTCTCTGCACTATCGGTATTTAGACATATTTGTCCATTACTTTCAACTAGATGATTATTCAAATATTCTATTGTTGAAATATCAGTTATATAATCTTTTTTGTACTCACTACTATAGTAAAAATACCTTTGCTTTCCAATTTCTCCTGTATCCTTATTTATTGTTCCATCACCATTTTTGAAGAAAACTGCATTATTGTTGTCTTTATAAATTTTTTGGCTGTTGTATACTGTATATTGAAATTTTTCTGTAGTAGGATTTACATTTACTCCATCATTCAATATTATCAAATTTTCTTCTAATATATCATTTTCATTAGTGATAGCATTTCTGTCTTCATCTGATAGTAAATGACCTGTTTTTACTACATATTTTCCCTGAATTGTTCCTATTATTGTTATGGTGTTATCCAAAGTATAGTTTACTACAAAATCCGTACTAGCTCCATTAATATATCTGCAAGAATAATATGTAAAAGGTTTTAGCCCGTATTTGTATCCACCTTCAGCTACCCCATCTCCATCTTCATCATACTGTGTGTCAAAATAGTTAGAATATACATAGTATCCATCATATAAAGTAAATACGATTGCTGGTATATATGGTCTTAACTCTTCTTGGCTATATCCAGAAGCTCCTAGGTTTGTAGCAAGAGAACTAAAAAACACATTTACAGATGCTTCTATATCTCTTATCTTTGAGTTTGAAATTGTAGAATACATATTATTGGCAGTATTTAATTGGAAAGCCTTAACTCCATCATAAGTAGCATTTATTAAAATATTGTCATATTTCGTCTGATTCTCTATAGTTTTTATGTGTGCATTAATATATGCTGATAGTACTAGAGATATTGGAACTATTATTATAACAAAAATTATAATTATATGTTGTAATTTCATTATATTCTACCTTTCTAAGGAAAAAACAGCCTAGGTCCATTTAAAATAGTCCATAGCGCTGCCATAATTTTTATAAAAATTTATTTTGTACCATTTACAGTAACTATTCCTGCATGTTGTGCAGCAATTTGATATGTATCATTTCCTGCAATTCTGTACAAGAAATTTCGTAATATTTGAGCTATTGTAGTATTCGTATTTTTTACCACAACTGAAAATCTATCCCCTTCTTTTAGGGTTAATCTATTACTAGCTGAATCATTATATAAAATATTTTCTAGCTGGCTTGTATATAAGTTATAATATACATTTTCTCCTATTTTTGTAGTTTCTGCTTGCGTAGTTTTTACTCCTGGATTTTCATCCAATATTTGTGCTTGCATCTCTACTTCAAAAGAGTTCCCTGTAGAAGTTATAGTTTGTACAAATTTATCATAATCATCTAATGTTAATTTGCCTGTAGTCCTAACCTTATCCACAAATTCAGTAGTAGCTGTTTGCACTGATAATTGAGATACGTCATCGCTTCTTTCGGAAACTGACATTAAAGGAAAAATAAACATTAGTATAGCTGCTAAAAATATTGCAATAACCGTAATTAAACTATCGCCCATTTTTATATTTCCTTTCTATTCTATATTTATAAATATCCTACTTCTTTAGTTTATTAAAATATACGTAATTATTCTTTTCTTAGTTGTTTTATTCCCTATGATTGAATTTTCATCATTATCAGTAGTTGTAACAACTTCTC
>CAMGAZ010000243.1 GCA_946008205.1 uncultured Clostridium sp.
CGTTACTTTTTTCTTTCGCTTCGCTAGAGCTACGTCTTAGCGAGCCCGCAAAGCCAGCAGCGCTAACGGAAAGCGGCTATCCACAAGGTCACAGATTGCGCAAAACTGAGCACAGCGCGGACGTAGCCTGACACATAGAGCGGGGTAGTAGTTGATTTTATCCACAGCAGCCATGCAGTTATACACATATTATCCACAAAAATATCAACAAGGGTATGTGGAGAAGAAAAGAACACTCTGTTGCTGTACTCTGTCTTTTACGCTATAATGAAATTGTCATTTTCGTATGTGCTGAGTCAGGAATTTGGAGAGATATACGATTGAGATACCATGATTATACAAGGGATAATTTATTGGGGCTATATACCTCTATCGTTGGTTTAGAACGGGATATTATCGATGATACAAAAACGTTCTTCTTCAATGATAAATTTGATTTAGATGTTGTAGAAAATATTAGTAAATCTATCTCACAGTATAAGTCTTGGAAGAGCTTTAATATCATCGTGCCGGAAGAGATATTCTTGTATCTATTGTTACTGTTTGAAGCGGAATGTACGGTACTAAAAACGCTAAAACAGATTGGCATAAAATATGCTGATGATGAACGAGTAGTGAAAATGGTAGAGCCACTTTATGGTACATCTGATGAAAATAATAATATAGATAAGAAAATTATTCATGCCAGTGAAAACGCAGATAAATTAGAGTATGTTTGCAATAATTTAAATTTGATTTTCACTAATGAGAATATATCATCTGAATTAAGTAGGTGTTTTCATACAGAAGGACTAAAAGACGCTAATCCTGGAAGTCACATAAGCTATATCGATGTACGTAATACAATTGTAGCAAAATTGTTTTTATTATCCTTCAATGATATGGAACGTCTAGGCGGTATACATGATTTTCGATATAATAATACATACCAAGCTTTGTTTGATTATGAATTACAAGGTGAAACATTAGAAACAAATACTGTAAGATTTATGAGCGAGGCCAAACCAGATATTGTTATGGCCAGAAATCAATTGATTCGGGATTTAGTAGGAATCGGGAATATATAATGTATTGGCACTTTATAGTTTTAAAGCATGGTAAAATTTGTAATTGGCAGACTACGGACGATATCGCGACTATGTCTACATTCTTCTAGGCAGCAATCACGTCTCGAAGTTGCGCTGGGGCTGCAACCCCTTTGCCGACTGAGCACTGACAGGTATCTGGCACGGTGCGAATTGGACATTCCTGTGCTGGGGTCTGTTCTGCTTCGTACTGCTGCTCGTGGAAAAGCTGATGTGCTTCCTAAATGATATGTTCAACTAACATCTGAAAGAAAAATACACAACAGAACTTGTCTATTGGCTGCTGTCACCTCATTACATGTCTTGTTTTTAGCGGAACAATATGTTATAATAAAATGCTAAGATTTTCAGTAACGGCATTTTGCCGTATCGATACGTCGGGGAACGGGGGATTCTTGATGAAGGTTTTGGTTACTGGTGGTGCGGGATTCATTGGCTCGCATCTTGTCCGTCAGCTTTTAGTGCTGGGACATAAGGTCACGGTGCTGGATAATCTATCGACGGGGGTGCGGGAACATCTGCCGGCGAATGGTTTTGCATTCTGGGAGCTTGATGATCGGACACCGGAGACGCGGGAGCGTATCATGGCGGGGCATTTCGATGCGATTGTGCATCTGGCTGGCCAGACGATGGTCGATGCATCGATTCGCGATCCGCATTTCGATGCCAGTGAGAATGTAATGGGCACGGTGAACGTGCTCGAGGCGGCGCGCCTGAGTGGAGTGAAGCGTGTGATCTTCGCTTCGACGGCGGCGGCGTATGGCGACGTAGCGGAGGAACTGCTGCCACTGCGGGAAGATCTGCCACTTGAGCCACTGTCGTTCTATGGGCTGACAAAGGTCATGGCAGAGCGTTATCTCGCGCTCTACCATAAGCTCGAAGACGGCCTGCGCCGCACCGTGGCATATTTTGCCAGTATATAATAAAAGTAACGTCCTGCCGTGGCAGGACGTTTTTTTACGGCCGCTCGTTAATAGACCCCTTCTGTCAGTTTGCAGCTTCCATCTTCTTTGTGCATCTTTGTGCATCGGGAAGGTATCTCATCTGGCGCCGCGCTTGCGAGGCGGATGAGGTCCATCGGCTTGGCGGGGAATGCAGCTTGGAGGTGCCTTTGACCGATTGACTTTCGAAACTATAAGCGTTAAAATTAAATCATGAAAATTTGATAAGCGACTCGGGCGAGTTGCTCCCTTTTTACGGCAATTTATTAAACTAAGTTGACGAGGCAGAATTTTCCTTTTATGCAAATCATAGCATTCTTTTTTAGTGACTGCGGATGGAATGGTTTGTTGCACTGGCAGGATGATCAAGATGTGCCCGATAATTTTCTTTGGCTTCTGAGGGAATTTCAGGATACAGACCAGGATGTAGGAATGCAATGATGTATTTTATGGTGGTAATTGATTATGCGTCAGAAGTTGAAAACTACTGAATAATCAACGAAATATAAGTAAATATTTATTGTTTTTAGGTGGAATGAATATGTTTAAACGGATAAATTTGAGCGGTTGGCGGCAGTTCTCTGATATTGATATAATATTCCATGATCACTTGACTGTACTGACTGGTGCAAATGGTGCAGGAAAAACTACAGTATTAAACCTTTTATCTGAAATGGTAGGCTGGGATCCTCAATTTGTTAGTGCCTATAAAACAAATGACAATGGACAGGCTAAATATTATAATAGCTTAGCCCCAAATCGGAATGAACAATTTATCAGAGATACAGATGATAATATAGTTAGTAATAATGACACCTATAATAAATTAGGAGAACTGGAGTCTTCTGATGGTGAGATTATTGATTTATTAATCCCAAATGATGTTAGGGAGGGAATATATCAAATACATCTAGGTGCTGGGAAAAAAGAAAAAGGAGTTTATGTTAATTCACACCGACCTACCTTTCCGTATAAGGCCTTAAAATCGATTCCAACGGAAGTGGTTTCTCGTAAGCAGATTTATGCTAAATATATTGATTTTAACAAAAAGTATATTTTTGACACGTATCGAAATCCAGAGGAACTGTCTGCTACTTCATTAATAAAAGAGCCTTTAGCA
>CAMGAZ010000244.1 GCA_946008205.1 uncultured Clostridium sp.
CCTTTTTCTTTTAACATTTCTTCTAACTTTTTAGCTACTTCCATTGTATGTCCATATATAGATGCACAGGCTATTAGAACACCTTCATCCTCTGGTTTGTAGCTACTCCATGTATCGTATTTATTTATATAATCCTCTAAGTTTTCTGTTAATACTGGTCCATGTAGTGGGCATATTGTTTTTATATCTAAATTTTTAGCTTTATTTAGTAAAGTTTGTACAGATGTTCCAAATTTTCCGACTATTCCAAAGTAGTATCTACGAGCTTCACATGCCCAATCAGGGTCATTATCTATTATTCCAAATTTTCCAAAGGCATCTGCTGAAAATAGCACTTTTTCAGTTTGTTCGTATGTTACCATAACCTCTGGCCAGTGTACCATTGGTGCCATTATGAATTGTAGAGTATGTTTTCCAATATTTAATGTATCTCCTTCTTTTACTGTCATTTTTTTGATGTCTGGATTTATATCAAAAAATTGTGGTAGCATTTCGAATGTTTTAGCATTTCCAACTAGTATAGTGTTTGGATATTTATCTAGGAAGATTTTTATACTCCCTGCATGGTCTGGCTCTAAATGTGATATTACTAAGTAGTCTATGTTTCTTCCTCGTAATTCATTTTCTAGATTTTGTAGCCATGTATCTGTTTTTCTTCTATCTATTGTATCCATAACAACTACTTTTTCATCTTTTATTAAATATGAGTTGTATGCCATTCCATTTGGCAAATTGTATTGATTTTCAAATATTTTTAAATCATTGTCATTTGCTCCTATATATCTAATTGAATCTGATATCTCTATTTTTTTCATAGTTTTCTTCCTCCCGTTTTAAAGGTTATGTGTCTTAAGAAAATATTGTTTCTCTTAGCTCATATTATTATTTTATATTCATTAATATTAAAAGTCAATATTGCCCCTTGATAATTACATTTTTCCATAAAAAATACATGGATTTTACTCCATGTATGCATATGAATTCATATTTTATATATTAATTCAAATTATTTTTTATTAACTAAATCTTTTAATGCTTTTCCAGCTTTGAATACTGGTGCTTTTGATGCAGGTATTTTGATTTCTTCTTTAGTTTGTGGGTTTCTTCCTTTTCTAGCTGCTCTTTTTCTAACTTCGAAAGATCCAAATCCTACTAATTGAACTTTGTCTCCTTTTACTAAAGAATCTGTTACAACTTCAACAACTGCGTTAAATCTTGCCGCTGCATCTTTCAATGTGCTTCCAGCCGTAGCAGCCATTGCTGCGATTAATTCAGCTTTGTTCATTTAAATTACCTCCTAATAAGATTGTATATGTAGATATGAAATGCATCTACTATTAACATTATTCGCCAATCTTTGATAAAATCCTTCTTTTTTTTTAATATATTTTTGTCAAACGGTTTCCCCTCTAAGTGTTTTGGGTTTTTGTGTTTCAAAGTCAGCTATTTTCAAGGGTTTTACAGTTTTACTTTCATCTGATTTTGTTTTCTTTTTTCTTAAAACTTGGCTTTTTTGCTAATTTTTCTATACAATGGCAACATATATAATTCATCTCTGTCGAATACTTTTATTATAATTAATGATATTACATATATTACTATTGCTATTATAATTGTTAATAGTATAGCAATATTTTGCATAATTATACGCTTTAATAAGTTATATATGTATATACTTGATATTCCCATTAATAAGCAAGCTATTATCGGTTTAACTACAAATTTAGAAATTTTAAATTTAATGTTGGCATTTTTCTTTAACATTATAAAGCTAATAGTCATAGATATTACATGGCATACAACCGTTGAGATTGCTGCTCCAGCTACTCCTCCAAAAATAAATGTCTCTGGATTTATTTTTACTAATATGGAGTTAAGTATGAGTTTTACTACTACTCCAACGCTTAGGGATATTACTGGTGTATTTACTTTTCCCAATCCTTGTAATGCCCCATTTACAGTCTGTTCAATAGTTATGAAAATTATGGATATACTACTTATTTGGTATATAAATTCTCCTCTACTTGCATTTGGAAACAACATTTCTAAAATTGGTTTTGCAAATATCGCCATTCCTATACTACATGGAAGGCCTATCAATATTGTTACCAACATAGAAAAAGATATTCTTTTTTGTATTCCGATGTTGTCCCCTTTTGCTTTTTCGGCAGCTATTGCTGGAACTAATGCTGTTGCAAACGCAATGTTGAATGATAACGGAAGTGTTACTAGTGTGTCGATTTTTCCGCTTAATATTCCATATTGGATTTTAGCCTGTTCTTCTGACATAAAATTTTTTAGCCCTCTCACAACTGTTATTGAGTCTATATTTTTATTTAAAGATCCTAAAATTGCACTAAGTGTAAGTGGCATAGCGATTATAATTATTTTTTTTACTATATTAACTGTCTTTATTCTTTTAAAATGATTTACATTTGTATTTTCTGTGTCGTATTTTTCATTCTTTCTATATAAATGCAGTAAGTATACAAAACTAATAAAAGTTGCTATTGTAGTTGCTAAGTTTGCACCAGCAGCCATAATATCTGTAGTTCCTTGATATCCTCTAAAAAAGCATATAAGCTCAACAATAAAAATAGTAAATATTGTTTTGCTAAGTTGTTCTATCGTTTGGGATTCTGCCATTGGACGCATGTTTTGATATCCATTAAAGTATCCTCTTAATACCGAAATTAGTGAAACAAAGAATATTGATGGTGCCAATATCATTAAGGTAAGCCTTGCTTCTGGTATTTGTAGCCAAATATCTGCAACGAATCTACTACTAAGAAATAATATTAACGATCCAGAAAATCCAATTATAGAAAAGAAAACAAGAGCTACTTTAAATATTTTCTTTGCTCCTCGAGTATCTCCTACTGATAGTTTCTCTGAAATGATTTTTGCAACGGCATTTGGTACTCCTATAGATGATATTGTAAGAAGTAAAGCATAAATTTGGAATCCGCTATTATAAATGGCATTTCCAGCATCTCCAAAGCCTTTTTTATTTGTTAGATATAGTTTATATATGAGTCCTAAAATTTTTATTAGGACTTGGGAAAACATTAATGTCATAATTCCCTGCATGAAGCTTTGTTTTCTATTTTTTTGCATATTCCCTCCTATTTATCATTTATAAAA
>CAMGAZ010000245.1 GCA_946008205.1 uncultured Clostridium sp.
GCCAATTGTATCTATTGGTCTAATAACAGTTTCAAGAATATGCTTACCAAAACTTTCAGCTACAGATCTATCGAAAGTAAAAGACAGTACCTTATCATCGTCTGTATAGTTTTCTTGATTCTTTCCGCGATAAACCGGGATGTTTGAATATAAGAATTTATTGAAATCAATATCTTTTCCCGAAAACTGCTTGTAGTTATCCCACATTATATTCAATGCAGCATTACGTACATCTTTATCTGTTAAAGCAATATTCTCCAGCTTTGGTTTATAACCACTATCCGCATTTCTAAACCAGCCATCAAGAATATTCTCTGGCACTTTATTCCTAATAACATCTGCCGCATCTTCCATTGCCATTTCTATTGGCTGGAAATCATCGCGGTTATAGTTTGCGTTTCTCCATAATGCCATTACGGATTCATTATTATTAACACCAATTGCTTTTAACGCAGGAATATTATCACGTACAAAAGATTGTAAATTATCATATTGTGTTGCTTTTGCTGCAAGGTCTTTTTCTACTTTACTTTTATCCAGTAACAAATTAATAAGAGATACTGCCTCGCTCAATGTTCTTTCTGATGCCAAATTTTGAGACAGCCTAGAAGACAGTAACGTATATATATTTGATGCCGCATTATTATCAGTATCAATACCTTCTGATGCAGAATTATATTTGTTAGACGTTAGATAATTATTAATTCCATTTACCGCATCTAAGATAGAACCCAAAACAGACAAGTCTTGTTCACTAAATTTATCCTGATTTAATCTGCTTTCATCAATCGGTTTTTTGACTTCGACTGAGCCTTGGTCTTTTGCTTTTATACCGGTGAAACCTTGTAATACACCATAAATTTGATTTAAAATATTTTGAATTTCTTGCAATGAAGTGTCTTGGCTTCTAATATTTTCTGCGCTCTGTAATTCGCGATTCTCTGTACTGGTTGCGTCCTTTAGCTTTACAAGCGAGTCGATTAGTTTACTAATATTAACCGGATTAATGAGTTCTTCCCTCATACCAAGTAATTCAGGTCTTACTACCACCCCAGTATCCCGATCAATCATGCCCTTCCCAGTTCTAGTATTATTTAATTCGACAACTTTTAATGCATCATTTATTGTCTTCCAAGTGTCTTTAAACCGTTCAAGCATACGCATTATATCTGTATTAGAACTATAACTTGATAGATCATGCATAAAGTAGGAAAAATCCTCTTTTTTTTGTTTCGCAAGTTCATATGCTTTATCTGCATTGTAAGACGATATATTATGAATATTAATACCAGAATCAATATTAGAAATCATACGTTCATCAATGCCGTCATAACCATGCCTTATACTGTTATCTAGCGCATATTGTCTTATACCAGCTAAATCATTTATCGCTTGATCAAGCTGCCGTGATGTATCTAAGCGTGTATTATTTTCAATATTTGTGATATTAGATTTAATACCCTCTAAAACTCCAACGATTTGAGTTAATAAAGACTCAGTAGTTGTCATTTCTTTTGCTGAATCAATTGTCAATAATGAATTTATTGCATCCTGGCTAGTCTTATAATTCCAGCCATTTAATTGATTAAACGCATCTACCGCATCAACTTCGCCTTTCTCAAAACCCTTAAGCAATGTTTTTGCATTATCACTTGTTACGTCTCCGCCGAATTGTGAAATAATTTGAGACAACCTTTCAACCGGGCTTAATGTACTCGTAGCAGCCAATTCAAGGTCAACAAGACGTTTTGCTAACGCGGTAAGTTGTTCGTCATCCGTCAGATTATATTTTTGAAACAACTTATCGTCTACAAAATCTTTTGAATATCCAATTCGGCTAAAGGCTTCATAAAGTTCTTTCTCGAAAATATCTGAAACCATATGCTGCTCAGACAAATTATCTTGTATAAAATAACCCCGTACTCCAGTGTCGTTATCATAAGAAAGATACCTTGAATATTCAGGCATAGCCTCATATTCTTTTTCAACATTAGCCAATGCAATCTTCAAATTATTCAATTCCTGACTAGTAAGTTTACTAATATCGATCACACGCATGACATTCCCTGTAATCATAGAAAACAGTTGTGAGCCAAGTTTTTTTGAAAAGTTCATCGCGCCAATATCTCCATTAGAACCACTAAAGCTATCAGATGTAAATCTATCTCCGTTAATAAAAGTTTCTAACGGATGCGAATGTATATCCATCAAAAGTGTTTTTGACAGGTTAGAGATTAAGGAAGTTGCAACTCTGTCCCATGGTACCCTACCTTTTTCTCCAAAATTAGTAGAGATAGAGCCATCAGATAAAACCGACATACTAAGTTCTTGCTCTTGATAATTCATATTTGCGTTCTTTTTATTATTAAAATCAGACACATATTTAAAAATCTGAGTTAAATTTGATTTCATTGCTTCGACAAGCGCCTTTTTGCTATCATTTGCATCAATTTTATTCGCAATATCTCCAACAACATCTAAAATACTGTCAATATTATTTGATATGCTGGCAATTAATCCATCGTCAAACTTGACATTGAATGCAGATGTTGTTTGTTGGCCAAACCCACCGTTAATACCATTAAGTGCATCTCTAATACTCTGTGCGTCATTAACCATTTGATGCAACGAATTTACTAGCGGGTCTAAACTTGAAGATAAATTGCCAATGATATCCGGTATTGTTTCAAGTGTTTTTGCATCTGTTGTTATCTTAGACATTTCGTCTGCCATAGATTGCATTACAGAACTTGAATCACGCGCAGATGTAGATATTGAATTTACAGTTGTTAAAATTGCATCAAGATTCTTCTGCCATTGCGCAACAGAGTTATTAATAGTGTCTTGAATACTGTTGGTTTGAGTGAGATTTTGATTATAGAACTCAAGTAATTCATCAAGGCTATCAAATGTTTTATAATATGCGTTTGCTTGATCTAAATCATAAACAACATTGCCATACTGTAAATTATCCCAATTTGTCCCTCTAACATCAATACCTTGATAACCAAGAGACTTCATAAATCTAGTCGGAATATTATCAGACCTGCCTAAAACTTCGTCTATATTTTCAAAAGTCCCCCAATCTTTGTCAATATCTAATCCAGCAACCGTATTACGCATTCTATCAATGAA
>CAMGAZ010000246.1 GCA_946008205.1 uncultured Clostridium sp.
AAAACCGCTTTTTTCATTTCCGCACCTTATTGACACCTTATTTTCAAATTCTGATGAAAATAAGGTGTTTTTTATTTGAAGCACCTTTTTGAAATACTTGCTTTCACAGGATTTAAGTTTTGTAACTGAATGCAGCAGATGAATGTTTTGGGGAATTTGAAGATAGCTTTTCATCGAGCAGAAGGAAGAAGATGATAGTATATCTATATCTGCAAAAGATAAATATATGGTGGTAAATTAATTGGTGCAGCGTGGTGCAGACTAATTTGGTATTATTATAGAGATTTGCAGAATGCGATGAATACTAGCTTTGCTGATGGTGCAGTATTCTGTGGTGTAATAAGTGGTGCAGATAAAATAAAATATATGCGTTTAGTAATGGAGCTGTTAATGAAAGGGGGGTAAAACAATAACATATAGAATGGGAAAATATATATGAGTGGTATTGTAAAAAGGCTCATTACTATGAAGAAAAATGCAGTTATGCATGTATATCAGAGAGGATATACAGGGAGTTATGGTGTCATATGCTACGATATGGCATTAGACGTGAGCGTTTGTAACAAAATAAAATGATACAAACACGTAACTAATTTACGGAAAGGAGCTTGGTTGAAATGAATGATTTAGCGAAAACCAGCAAACCGAATTTTTTACGTGCTAAGGATGTTTCTACATACTTTTTTGATGGAAAAATAAGTTATGCAAGAGTACTTGCACTTACAAAGGATGGAAAGTTGCCAGCTACTAGAATTGGCAAGTGCTATTACTATACGCAGGAAGCTTTGGTTGAGTGGGCAGAAAAGAATATGGGAACACCAGCTTGGAATGGCATCAAGTAAAAATATTTAAATGGAGAAGGATTGCAGAATGTGTAGTTCTTCTCCTGTTTTATATATGTAACAAAATGAAAAATCAAATTTACAGGAGGTATAAATTATGGCAGGGTCAATGGTAAGCAAAGGGAATAATAAGTGGGAATTAAGAGTATCTAATGGCTACGATGAACAACATAAGCAGCGTAGATTCACAAAAACTATATATGCAACGACGAAAAAGAAAGCGTCAATAGAGTTAGCTGCTTTTGTTTTGGAGGTTACCGGCAAGCTGAATGTCGACAAGCCTGTCACGTTTAAGGAGTTTGTTGATTATTGGAAGCAAAAGCATAGTTGCAGGGTGGGAACTATAACTATGGTTAACTACGAGCAGATGCTGAATGACAGGTTGTTACCTGCGTTTGGATTTAAGAAAATGGATAAAATTACCGATGCGGATATTTTGCGCTTTATGCAGAGTCTTAGTAGTGCTAATATGCGTTTGGATAGTAAGAACGAGAAAAAATTATCTAGTGTTACAATCATGAAGCACTTTAAGCTGCTGAATCTTATCTTTAATAAGGCTTGCGCATGGAAATATTTGGCAAAGAATCCATGTGATGCTGTATCTCGTGATTTACTGATAAAAGCAGAATCAACGCATTATCCAATCTGGGATAGTGAAACGCTACGTAAAGCAATGAAAATCATAGAGGGTATGCCGCATAATTTAAGCAATCAAAAAAATAAGCTCATGTTTTATATTGCGCTGACGACTGGAGCGAGGAAAGGAGAATTTTTAGGCTTGTCGTGGGATCGTGTAGATTTAGAGCGTCGAGAGCTGAAAATAACAGAAGCAATGAAGTATGTTAATGGTAGAAAACCATTTTTAGGGACTCCTAAAACGGATGCTTCTGTACGGACGCTATATTTTGACGATTTTCTCAAGCAATTGTTTTTGGAGTATAAGGCACTGCTTGACGAATGGCTTGACAATAATAAAATAACAAATCCGCAGAATCTGGTTTTTATATCAAGAAATGCTAATGAACAGAATGAAGCTGTGCCAGTTAATGGTGACAGCTTTTATTTATGGCTTAAAAGGCTTTGCAAAAAGCATAATCTGCCGAGAATAGCAGTACATTCTCTTCGAGCTATGGCTGCAACTAATGCTTTGATTAGCGGGATGTCCTTAAATATGGTACAGGCTATGCTTGGACATACCAATATTTCGACGACATCAATATATTTACGTGATGTGCAGGATGAGCGTAAGAAGGTGACCAATCTATTATCTAAGCATTTTGCTGATTTAAGGAAAGAATAAGATTAAAGGCATATCTCCCGCAAGTGTAGTATAATTAAAAGAAATACTTATGCTTGTGGGAGGTATTCTTGCTATGAACCATTTAACTAACGATGATAAGGAAAGACTACTTTCTCAAATGAGAAAGATGGATTATGTAACAAGCTATGATATGATGCAGCGTAAGGGGACTATGTATCAGGTTAAGAATAGACAGCCGCGAAAGATGCTAAAAATAAGAAATTGTTACTGTGAAAAGAAGTTTCGGGATGGATTTTATGAATTAGTATCTCATTATATATCTTATAAATGTTCTAGCAGTATGAATGTTTCTCCGTGTGCTGTTCAGAAATACTGTAATATAGGACATTTTTTTGCTTGTAAACAAGCAGAGATATTTAGAGAGATTGATGAAATTGTAACAAAACATAAGTCCATTAATAATAGTAAAGAACTAATAGAAGATGAATCTATAAACGAAATATATTTGAAGTTATCCAATGAATGGAAACGACTCTGTGTAAGATGCAATGCGGAGTGCAAGCTAAGTATGATAGCACATTCTGGTATAAATAAGATCGTTTATATGTTTGAAGATAATTTTGTTGTTTACAATAACACTAGTAATACTTATATTGCTAGTGATAGTAGAAGCTTACGTTATATATTTAGCCGTTATTTGGACTCTATGGGATTAAACGTTAGAGATAGTATAGATGAAAGTGATGTTATTAGCGATATATTAAAAAGCTTAGAAGGTAGCAGAAATGACTTCTTTAATAAATTAAGTGAATATAACTATGTAGATGCGATATCCTTTGCAAAAAATCACATCATAAACAGATTAGAGCAATTTCATTGTAAAAAATATACTGATGAAAATTTACAAAACCTTAATAATGAAGTTTTCATTAATGAAAATATAAAGATGAGAAGGGGGTGTCTTAACGAGTTTCGAGCTTGGGGTGCAAGTGCTGAATGTGCGGTTTTACTAAAGACGCTGTTTCTACTTA
>CAMGAZ010000247.1 GCA_946008205.1 uncultured Clostridium sp.
ATAACAGTAAAACAAAGAAGTAGTAAAGGATTGACCAATTTTAGTTTACAGTGTATAATAAATGCATATAAAATTTTCTTCAAGGAAGGAAAATGCTGTAAAATGGAATTAGAGAAACAAAAAGCAATAGTGGAAGCAATACTTTTTTCTGCTGGAAGAGTAATAAAAATAAATGAATTAATGGCAATCTTAGAAGTAACTTCAGATGAAGTTATTTCTATAATAAGTGATATGCAGGATGACTATGCTAAAAACGATAGAGGAATTGAGATAATTAAGGTTGAAGATGGTTATCAATTAGCTACCAAAAAAGATATGTATGAATATTTATATCCAATATTTGATAAAAGAAGTAAGCCAAATTTATCACAAGCCGCAATGGAGACATTAGCAATAATTGCATATAATCCTAAAATTACAAGGGCAGAGATTGAAGCTATAAGAGGTGTTAACTCTGATGGCACTATATACAAGTTACTAGAATACGACTTAATAGAAAATGTTGGAAAAGCAGATTTGCCAGGAAGACCAACCATGTATTCAACAACTTCAAATTTTCTAAAAATGTTTGGATTGGAATCTTTGGAATTGCTACCAGATTTGCCAAGATATAAATTAGACGCAAATTGTAATTGAAGATATAATGCCAGAGGACAAAAACTCGGAGGCTCCGATGCCCGAAAGGGAAGAGATAGTTGGCGATAAAGAAAAAACAGAAATATAGAAGGAGGATAAGAAAATGAGATTATCACAAACAGGATTAGGAACAATAAGAGTAAATAATTTAGATAAATTATATCCAGCACAAGATATGTTACTACAAACTAATCAATTAGTACAGTACGGAACAGGAATATATGGATATAACAATGTACCACTACGCTTGAGACAAAATGTAGAAAATGTTGTAAGAGGGGTATTGGATAAATATGGGTGTGTAGAGATACTATTACCAACAATTCAACCTACTAAACTATGGGAGGAATCTGGAAGATTATCAAAATATATAGAAGACGGAACAATGATAACAGTAGAAACAGACAAAGGAAACTTTGTAATGGCTCCTACTGCGGAAGAAGCTGTAACAGAGTTTGTAAGAGGTAGAATAAGCTCTTACAAGAACTTGCCAGTAACTCTATATCAAATTGGCGAAAAATATAGAAATGAAATTCGTACAAGGGGATATCTATTAAGAGGAAAATCTTTCCCAATGATGGATGCATATAGTTTTGATTTAAATGAAGAAGAATGTGCAAAAACATATCAAAATATAAGAAAAGCATATATAGAAATATTCGATATATTAGGATTAAATGCAAAGCCAGTTGCAGCTGATAGTGGAGCAATGGGAGGAAACTTATCAGAGGAATTTATGCTAGAATCTCCAATAGGAGAAGATACAATACTTGTAGATAAAGAAACAGGAATAGCATTTAATACAGAAATATTAGAAAGAGAAGATGCTGATGAATATCTAAAAGAAAAATATGGTGTTAAAGATAAAAACAATGTAGAAAGTAAAAAATCTATAGAATTAGGACATATTTTCCAATTAGGAACAAAATATACAAAATCTATGAATGCTACATATATAGACCAAGAAGGTAATGAAAAATTATTATACATGGGATGCTATGGAATCGGAATAAGCAGAACAGTAGCTACTATATATGAAGTAAACACAGTAACAGGTAAGAATGGAGAAGTAAAGGGAACATCTCTACCAGTTAGTGTTGCACCATATTTGCTACAAATAATTCCAAAAGATGAAAAGAAAGAAATAGCAGAACAATTATACAATAAATTAATGGAAAGAAATATTCCTGTAATTTTAGATGATAGAACCCAAGGAATGTTAGGAGCAAAAATAAAAGACTGTTATATGCTAGGCACTCCATACATGCTAGTTATAGGAGATAAACAAGCAGAAGGAATGTATGAAGTAGAAAATAGTAAAACTGGAGAGAAGAAGATATTTTCAGAGGAAGAACTAATTAACGAATTCGAGAAAATAAAAAATTCAAGAAAATATGTAAGATAAGAAAAACGACCAAGAGGAATACCTTTTGGTCGAAAAAATTTTACACCAAAAAATCTACAAAAGAAATCTTTGATGTAATTTAATTTATTTTATTTTTTTGTTAAAATATCTAATATTTTAGGGTAAATACTGTCTGCATTATTCTCCCAATTATCTACAATTTCTTTAGCTTGCTCACGAGACCCAGCAAAAGTTTTAACATCAAAAACAGTTTCAATATTCTCAACTACTTTGCAAACAATAGTGTAGTGATTCTCACTAAGAGGGGTATATTCTGCGACAATAGATTGCTCCTCTTCAGAACTATCTAATATTGGCTTTAGATTAGTATCTGCTTTCAACTTTATAATTCCAGGAAGTAAATCTAAAGTTAAATCTAGTGTGGTTTTGCCGCTATCCGTTATTTGGTACAATGTTTGCTCCTCCTTCTGAAAAGAGAAAATATAACCAACATTAATCAAGTCTAACATAAATTGTTGAAAATAAAAATAATTCATATCAACGGCTGCTAATACTATTTTATATAATACATCATTTGTTAGTGGTTTATTAGCTTTTTCTAAAACATAAAGAATTAAAACTTTGTTTTCAGCTAATGTTTCATCATCTGACGCTAATTTCAAATTAATTCACTCCATTTTCTTAAATTATTAGTGATATTATATCATGATATTCTGAAAAATCAACTATGCAAAAAATATTATTATAAAATACTATTATTTTTTTAAATTAAATGTTATACTAATAATTGATTATGAGATAAGAGGTAAGTAATGGATACTTTATATGATATATTGGAGGTAAGTAGGAAGGCATCAAAAGAAGTAATAGATAAAGCATATAAGACTCTTGCGAAGAAATACCACCCAGATTTACAAACTTCAGAGAATAGAGAATATGCAGAGGAAATGATGAAGAAGATAAATGATGCATATGACATATTAAGTAATGAAGAGAAAAGAAACGAATATGATAGAAAACTAGAAGAACAAGAAGAACAAGCAATTCATTATGAAAATATGAATTATTCAAACCAAAATCAGAATAATATCTATAGACAACAAACTGTAGAGAATGAAA
>CAMGAZ010000248.1 GCA_946008205.1 uncultured Clostridium sp.
TATATTTACTATTATTAAAAGTCAATTATTTTCCAGAACTTGTTTCTTCATTATTGTCTTGGCTTTTTTCTAAATTTGCTGTATTGTTTACTGGAAGGTTACTTGTTTGCTCTTCTCCTTTATTTTTTATACTATCTATTTCCAATATAAATTTAGTATTTCCTTCTGTGCCTTCCTCTAGTCCTGCAAAGTTGTTGTACTCATTTGCTAAATCTAATAATTTTTCTATTCTTAATTGCATGTCTTTTAAGTTCCCATTTATATAAGAAACAATTTTATTAACCCCCTCTTCATCAAATTGAGTAATTCCTTCTGATAGAGTTGTTGCTCCTTCTGATATTGAATTTGCTCCTTCTAGTAATTGATTATTTGCATTATTTAACATAGTACTTGATGAATTTAGCGTGCTAATTCCTTGTTTTAATTGTTTTGAGCCTTTTGCTAGTGTACTAACACCAGTTTCTAATACATTTGTTCCTGCTTCTAATTTAGAGGTTCCACTTTTCAATTCATTTGTTCCTGATATTAATTCGTCGGTTCCATTTGAGATTACGTCAAATCCGTTTTCAATTTGGCTTATTCCTTCTGAAAATCCTTTGCTTGCTTGTATTTTTAATTGTTTAAGTCCGCTTTTTACTCCTGTATCTGCATTATTTATTTGGTCTAGTCCTATCTTTTGTGCTTCAGAGGTTTTATCTATTGCTGAATCTATTACAGAATTTATTGTGCTTCCTAGCTGTGCTTGCTCTTCCTTTGTTAGAGATAAGCTTTCTCCTAAAACTTGTGCTTGCTCTGCTGTGATTGTTCCTGCTTTTACAAGTGCTTGTAGTTTAGCAGACATTGTTTCTTCTATTCCAGTTGTTACTGCTGATGTTACGCCTGTTTTTAATCCAGCTGATAACTGGCTATTTGCTCCATCTATAACTTTTTCTTTTATAGTTCCAGTTTCTGTATCTTTACCTGCTATAATTTGGTCAATTCCATTTGATAATTCTGTAGCACTTTGGCTTAGAGCAGTTGATGCTTGTTTTTTGCCTGCAGCAACTCCATCTTTTAATGTGTTTAATCCAGAGTTTACTTGGTCTACTCCAGCGTTAACTTGGCTTGCACCATTTTTTAGTGTTCCTATATTAGAATTAACTGATTCTATCCCGTTGTCTATCTGAGCATAGCTATTTGATGCTGTATTCATGCCATTTGTAAAACTATCCATTGCGTTAGAAAACTCTGAAGATTTTTCCACATATGTTATTGTTCCTTCTTTTAAGCTATTTGCTCCTTCTACAAGCTGTGTAGAAGCGGATTTTAGTTGATTTATCTGATTATATACTTCATTTAACTTATCCATATTTGATATATCTGATTCTTCAAATATTTTAGGGGTTGCATATGACATTATATTCCCCATTTCAAATTTTTCTGCATCAAAGGTTATTTCTATTTTATTTAAGTTCGGCATATCTTTTTCATCTGCCAATCCTAAACTTTCAACTAATCCAGGACATGCTAATGCTACCACTAGCGAGTTTTGTCCATTGTCTGTAACCTTGCCATTTGTAACTTCTATATTTTTAATTTTGGTGTTGTCAAATACTGTTCCAGTCATAATTACAAATGGAACATACATCGTTTCAGCTTTTCCATTTATATTTAATATACGAGATTCTTTATTAGTGTACTCTATTATTATTTTTACTTTTCCGCTTTTGCCAACTAAATCTTTTGAAGAAATTTCTTCTCCATCCAATTCATATTTAATAGTACAATCTATAGGCAATTCCTTCTGAATATTTCCTTGATAGTATATGTCATTTCCTGCTGCCTTCCACTGCAAAGTAGTTCCGTTTTGAGTAGGATTTTCATCTCCATTCATATTTTCTATATTTAACAACTCTGACATATCTTTTAGCAATTCTAAACCATCTGTATTTTTTAAATGTTCGCTTACTATTGTTTTATATGAGTTTCCTTCCGAATTTAGCTTTGTATATACAGTCTCATCTTTAGTATATGCCAATACTGGTGCAGAACTAATCGCTCCAATGGCAAATACTAGCGATGATGCAATAACTTTTGAAATTATTTTATTATTTTTCATAAACTTTTCCTCCTAATACTTTATATCTGCATGTTTTGTACTTTTGGTCGTCTTGCAAATTATTTTATCAAATGCTATTAAAAACGCTGGTAGGATTGTAATTACAACAAACATACTTATTATTGCACCTCTTGATAATAGTGTGCATATTGAGCCAATCATATCTATTTGGGATATTATAGACACACCACATGTTGCTGCAAAGAAACATGAAGCACTTACTATTATAGATTTCATTGAATTATCTAGCGCATATTTTGCGGCTTCTTTTTTATCCTTGCCTGAAATTCTTCCGTCTAAATATCTATTTGTCATAAGTATTGCATAATCAACTGTTGCTCCTAATTGAATTGTTCCTATTACTATTGATGCAATAAATGGTATTGTTGTATTTGTATAGCACGTGAAAGACATGTTCAAGAATATTGCAAATTCTATTATTGCTACTAGTATTACAGGTATTGTTGGCGATTTGAATACGAAAATCATTAATATAAATATTATAGCTATTGATGTGATATTTACACTATTAAAATCTGTATCTGCAATTTCAACTAAATCTTTCATAAGCGGAGCTTCTCCTGATAAAATTGCATTATTATCGTATTTTTTAATTATGCTATTTATACTGTCTACAAGAGCATTTTCCTCATTAGTTGCTGTTTCGTAGCTTGAATTAATCATAATCATTTGATATTTATCGTTCTCGAATATAGACTTAATATCGTCAGAAATCATTTCGTTTGGCAATCCTGTATCTATTACTTTAGATTTTGAAATAGACCATTCAACTCCATCTAAATTATCAATTTCATTTAGCATATTATTTATTGTATCGTCACTTAAATTCCTATCTACTAAGGCAATTTGCATTGATACCATATTGAATTTTTGTGATAATTCTCTGTTTGCAGGAACGCTTTCTAATTTCTCTGGTAATGAACTATTTAGATTGTAGTACACTTTTACATGACTATTTCCATACATTGCTGGAACTAGCAATATTAAAAATACTA
>CAMGAZ010000249.1 GCA_946008205.1 uncultured Clostridium sp.
TTTTTGCTTAATTTCGCCGTCTTCACCATAAAAAAGTTTAAGCCTAAAACTATCATTATCTTTTACAAATTGGTAAATAGACTTTTTTAATATATCAAAATCAACAACTTGGTCAATTGCAACAGTTCCACAAAGGTTATTTACACATGACCCTTTGTAAAACTGTTCAGTTAACCAAATTGACTTTTGTGGATTTGTTAAATCATATAATTTTGTGTCCATCATAATCACCCTAATATTTTTTTCATTTCTTCATGTCTTTTTATCTTTTGAGTTGTTGTCTTAATTAAAGGTTCATCAGTTATTGTAAACTCCCTAATATATTTATAAAGAGGCAAGTTCTTGTTTATATTCTTAATTTCTATATCAATAGCATCATGAATTTCTTTTTCAGACATATTCTTTATTATAGAATTATCTTTTGAATATACTATTTTTGCACATACTTTATCATTATATTGATAAATCATGCTTTCTGAAATTAGCTCAGATTTATTTAAAAGTGCTTCCAATTCTTCAGGGAATACTTTCTTTCCATTACTTAAAACGATTAGGTCTTTTATTCTGCCAGTTATGAATAAAGATCCATCTTTATCAAACTTTCCCAAATCTCCTGTGCAGAACCAGCCATCCCTAAAGGCTGCTTTGGTAGCTTCTGGATTATTATAATATCCAAGCATAACATTTGGGCCTTTTACTAAAATTTCTCCAATACCAGTTTCGTCTGGATTATCAATTTTAACTTGTTCGTTATATAGAGGAAAACCAGAAGAACCAGTTTCTTTATGATATTTATCGTTCTCACATGAGATAACAGGAGAGGTTTCGGTTAAACCATAGCCTTGTATCATATCTATACCGATTGTGTTAAATAAGTGAATAACTTTTTTGTCAGAAGATGCAGAACCGTAAATAATTGTTCTCATATTTCCGCCAAGATTATCAAGAATTTCTTTAAAGAATTTCCTTCTTAAATCAATATGGAACATTCTAAGGAAATTTGATACTGCACACAATATTCTGAATGGCACATATTTACCAGATTTTTTTACGCCTCGTATTATTTGTTTATACATAAGTTCCAAAACTGCAGGGACACAAACGAGACCGCTTATTTTATATTCTACTAAGTTCCTTTCAACATCTTTTATGCTATCAGCAAAACAAATTCTGAATCCAATATAGTAGCAGAATATAAAGCTTGCAAGACAAGCTAATGTGTGGTGAAGAGGCAAAAATACCAATATACTATCATTTGGTTCATATTTGATTAGTGTTGTCATGGCTGATAAATTCGAGCATATATTATTCTGAGATAACATTACAGCTTTAGGATTGTTTGTTGTGCCAGAAGTGTAAATTAATATAGACAATGCATTATTATCAACTTTGACAGAATCATATTTAGATTGCTTATTGTCTATAAGGACTTTTCCTCTTTTTAACAAGTTGGAGAATGAAAGAATATTATCCATATCCGAGGTATAATCCATGCAAATTAAATATTTTAATGCAGAATCTTTATTATAGAAAGCCTCTTTCATCCAATCCGCATATTTTTGATCAAAAATAATGGCATCTACTTGGCTTTCAATTATTAATCTTGTCATTTCTACTTTTGGTAGTAAATAATCTAGAGGAACAACAATGCAATTAGCTGTAGAAATGGCAAAATAGCTACAACACCATTCATATCTGTCTGGCGCAATTATAGCTATTTTCTTTCTTTCTAAGCCCAAATCGAGCAACGCTGACCCAAGCTCTTTTATATTATTTTTAAAGTCAATAAAAGAGATATTGTGTAATTTTTTATCTTTATCTTTTATAGTGAAAGCAGGTCTACTGCCGTAAGTATTTGCAGAATAAGAAACTAGTGTTCTAAAATCATGTACAGTTTTTTCTTCATAAATTTTATTTTTTTTCATTTTACATTAACTTAATCATTATATTACCATTATATAATTTTTTTTGCAATAGTATAATTGCTTTAAATTTCAATTTTGTTATAATTTGTTACAATTCATAGCACAGTATTCTAAAATATAGTCGAAATAGATAATATTTTTATTTTAAAAATTATATATTTAAACTTATAACTATTATTTAGTAGCCAATTTCAAAAGAGATGTTTAAAGAATTCGAGAGCAAACCTAAACCATTTTGTCGATATTGTAACTTGAATGCTCGACATCTCACTGCCTGGGAAATTTCAAAAAAAAGCAAGGGAAGAATGGATTATGACTAAATAAAATTGCCTAACACAGATAAAATTCATAATATAATTGCATAATGTTTAAAATGTTAATTATTGGAACAAAATATAAATGAAAGAACTTATATTTTGATAGGAAGGAAACGAAATTAACATGAAAAAAGGCAATAAAATTATAAAAAGTTTAGAATTTATAGCAATTTTTATATTAATTATATCATTTATTACATTGGCTTATTGTGTGTATGTATCTATAAAAACAGAAAAAGACTATAGCACAGCATATAATGCAAAGAAGACAGCAACTGCTAATGAAATTGAATATGATAATCAAGATATTTCTAATATAATCGAGAACGTAAACAATTCTGTTGTTGGAATTTCAAAAATTAAAAACAAAGGAAGTACAATCTTTTTCGAGGATGGAGCTGCTGATTTAGGATTAGGTACTGGTTTTATCGTATCCCAAGACGGATATATAGTTACAAACTATCATGTATCTGGAGAAAAAAATAGCATTTGCTATGTAACGTTAGAAGATGGAAGAAATTATAAAGCAAATGTTGCGTGGGCAGATAAAGACATGGATTTAAGTGTGATAAAAATTAATGCCAACAATCTGAGCTACTTAAATTTAGGAGATTCAGACAATATAAAAATTGCACAATCTGTATATGCAATTGGAAATCCGATTGGATACGAATTCCAGCGAACAGTAACCTCAGGTATAATCAGCGGATTAGATAGAACTATTAAACTAGAGGAAGAAGATAAGACATATTATATGGAAGATTTAATACAAACTGATGCAACTATTAATCCTGGAAACAGTGGGGGACCTCTAATTGACAAATATGGAAATGTAATAGGGGTTAATTAAATAAAAATTACATAGACATA
>CAMGAZ010000250.1 GCA_946008205.1 uncultured Clostridium sp.
GAAGAAAGATGATATATAGTCGTTTTATCATTCATCCACGTTTCAATATACTGTAAAATTACCTGCTCATCATGAGAAATGTTATAATAAGCATCCCAAATTAAGTTAAATAAGATAGATTCCATAGTAGATTTGTTAATTGGCACACTAAGAGCCGCATCAATTCTGCTTCTTGTATTGAAATAATAATTAAATTTCTCCATTATCTTCGCCTCCTACAAAAATCTTTTTCATTTTGAACTTTTTTCGGCAGCAACTAAATTCCTCATTTTCTATTACACATTCAGGGTACTCAATTGTTCCATTAGATTTTTGTAGTAGGTTATCTATAATAACATCTCCACACATTTCCCAAACAACGCTCTTGGAATTTGGCTTGTCATACAATAAATCTATTAATATATCACATAAAATTTTCCCATTTGAGCATACTTCATAAAATTTACTCTTAAATAATAGATCGATTACAGATTTATCAACAATTCCGTCTTCTTCATCGTTAATTTCATCAATTTTTGTCTTTTTAGCTAAATTTTTAATTGCATCTCGATATTCTTTATAGATATCTCTCACATTAAAAAAGTCAACTTTGCTATATTCAACACCGGATTTTATAAGTTCCTTATCAAACTTTACTCTTGACAATCTATTAAAATCATCAAATTTGTCATTCACTACCCATGCAATTCTATTGACAGTGCCCGGAGACATATCAACTGGACACCTATTATAAAATTTTTCTCGTTCTTTTAGCAACTCATCCGATAAATCATCACGTTTTAACAACTCATCCAACGAAATACGAAACTTTTGCTTTAATTTTGCATCAACTTTTTTAACATATTTATCATACTCTGCTTTTGTAGTGTTATAACGATAAATAAAGAAAAATGGTTTCCTATAGGCGCAAATCATCTTATTAAACTTTTTGGTTTTTGCAATTTCTTCGCTATCTCCATCTGATGGTAGACATTGTGAAAGATTATTCCACTGATTGTTCATAGGAGTCATCTTAATTCCTTTAACGGAATCAATACTCAATTGCTGAAAGTGTTGAATACATATGGTTCTATACTCAAGTTCATTCCATTCTTTACTCCCTGTAGGAAATTGTGCTTGTAAATTCAGCATGCTTGTACCAATATTTGTTATAGATCCGACCTTATTTTTGAATCCTTTTTTATTACTTGCGGCAATATTTTCTTCTGTAGGAAACATTTTCGGTGCCTTATGTTGCTGACAATCAAGCGCAGGAAGTGCTCTATGTTTTTCTACAAGAATCTTATTGTTCGTTGTAAAGACTATATCTCCATCTTCGTCGCAACCAGATTCTGCTATACGTAAAGTATCCCAAGAATTTAATATAATACAGTCTTTTATGTATTTATACCAATAATCGGCCTTATCCGAATAATGTATCCTTTGTTTTACTATGTTAAAATGAGCGCACATTGGAGCTCTCATACACACAACTTCCTGTGTATTCTTATCTTCCCAAAATTTATGATATATTTCTCCAGCACCAAGTAACCCTTTAACTTCCATTCCAAAAATATCTTCACACATTGCATATGGATCACCAGAAATAAGTGCAAAATTGCCAGCAACATCAATGGTTGAGATCTTTGCAAGCCTAATTTTCTTATTAATCATGCGCTCAATTCTTGAACGCACATATGGGTCATTAATCAAATCCTTATTTATCATTAATGCCCGTGCAATTACGTCAGATTTCATAACATTTTTGTCATTAAGACCAGCTCCTGCAAGATATACAATTGCCTTTCTCGGATCTAATGCAATAATGTCTTTAATTTCATCGACGGTTGGGGAGATGAGTTCTTCAATATCCTCGTCGTCTAAATAATAACTTTGAGTAAACTGATAATTTAAGTTCCTGCTTTCATCAAGCTCATCAGACACTTTCGTTAGCCTAAAATCATATCCATACCTCATACAATTCTCGTAATATGACTCATAGCTATCATATGCGTCCCATAACTTAAGCTGACTGGTCGTGATAATTACGTCTGCATCCATAACATCACGCTCTTGCCCCCACGCATCAATCACTGTAGTTTTATGTACAACAGTAGTCGCAAATTCCTTAAAATCAAATGTAAACAGCATGCCCTTTAAAAATGCACAACGTGCGCAGACTCCAGAAGAAATCTCGTCGATACCGATAGCCTCTTGTGTAATTTTGCGGCTATACTCAGGTGTCATAATGCCGCAACCATCATTGATTTCAATTTCAATCTCTTTATCTTTAACTTCCTGCACTACTGGATCATTAGAAATCACACCATCACTAACCTCAATAACATCTGACTTGAAATGAGTGGTTGTTCCTTTTACAACAATCATTTTTGGCCAAGAAACAGCATTGGACGTAGAAGATGTTAGAGCAAAATAGGCTTCAAGTTTTGCGGGAGTATATTCGAGGTTCTTATTTCTACCGTTATTGACCATCTCATATATTGGTCTGTATAACTCTGTATTAATAAATAACACAGTACTCATTTTCAAACCACCGGGAGTTCCATACAGCCTATGAAATGATTTACCGTTAATGATCAACCCACTGCAACAATTATCAAAATGAGACTTTTTATCAAATTGTATTGATACTAAATTCGGCTCGAACTGCAAACCATACAATTCGTCATATTTATCTTTAATTTTTTTCTTGTTCTCTTTTGTGTTATCAAGACTTTTTAAATATTTTATTTCTTTTCGTACTTGCTCGGCTTTAAGATAATTCTCACTAGTGTTCGTAAGATCCTCAATCCATTTAATTAGCTGACTATGACCAACGCTAATTACAATTTCAGAATTACAGGCTACATCACTTAATAAAATATTAACATTATAGTTGTTCATGTCTAAATAAGTGCTATTGAGCTTGTATATGTATTTCTGTGGTCTTAATGGTTTCAACTCACATCACCATCCATTCATTTTGTATTGCCTAATTTTCGTCAAACACAAACCTCCATCTAAGCACCGCACTTTGGGCAATAATAACTCGCACGAGCTTCTTCGTCAAAACAATTAGAACAAATATATGTCGGTCGTAAAACCGATACATC
>CAMGAZ010000251.1 GCA_946008205.1 uncultured Clostridium sp.
GCTAGAGTAAAGGTAATAGGTGCTTAGTGTTGTTCATAGACATAGTATACGAAACTACCGGCAAATATATCCCAATAATACCTGAGGCAAGATTTTCTCGGTCTCCTGAATATTGGATTGGTTGGGCGATAGCTTATTATCAATGGTACTCCTGCAGAAAATTCGGGGAGATTTTTAGGGCAATTAGCTTTGCCGATTTAAAAAGCCTCTATCATACTTTACACGAAGCAGACATTAGCAAATTCGTGGATATAGTTGATGCGAAAATGAAGGAGTATTATCCAGAAACAAGGCTTAAAAGCTTTAGAAGTACGAATGGATTAAGCCAAAATGAGCTAGCTAGAGTTTCTGGTGTTAATTCTCGCTCCATCCAAATGTATGAACAACGCCGTAAAGATATCAATAAGGCTAGTGCAGAGACAGTTTGGCGGTTGGCTAAGGCCTTGAATTGTGGTATGGAGGATTTGCTTGAGGTTTAAAAGTTGGTTTTTAAAGGTCCGTGTCAAGAATAAAGCCTTTTAACAGGTATTCTTTCAATGTGCTATTGGCCCATAACCATATTAGTAATTTTGTCTGCATCTAGGATAATATCAATGTTTTTGTCAGTAACAATAACTTTGATTAAGAATAATTCGACTAACAATTTTTTGGCGGAGTTAGTATCAAGTGAGCATATTTTAGATTCAAAAAGTTTAAATGCTTTAATTATGGCCTCGTCAGTTAGCACCTTAAGGTTCTTTTTATCTTTAAGATTGTCAATCTGGGCTTTTAATTTTTCGACTTCTGCATTTACAGCAGAAATCCTACCTAAAGTGTAGTCATCGTTTATGCCTTGTTCGACAAGATAATACAAATTATTTCTGCGTTTGATCGCGCCGGTCATTTGAGAAGTTTTGGAATGAATTTCATCCTCAACATCATCCTTGAGTGTAGCGTATTGTTGGCGCATTTTATCTGCAATCCGCAACAATGCTTCAGAATTGAGAAAAGTGTGCTTGATTTTGTTGATTACAGCTATATCTACAATTTCAGTATTAATCTGCTTCTGCGCGCATTTGTGGGCAGGGGTTCTATCTTTGTCCAAGCAACCATAGTAACTATACGATTTTTTGCGGGGAGTGATTGTGTGCCCTCCCATGGCACTCCCACAATGCCCACAAAAAATTTTGCCCGTTAAAAGATACTGGCGTTTCCCGTTATATATTCCAGGTCTGGACTTGCTTTGTCGCCTGCGGGCTTGTGCTGCCTCGTATAACTCCTTGCTGATTATTTCAGGGATGGCGTTGTCTATATTAATGTAATCTTCGGGGAAAGATTTAGCATGCATATTGCGGCCTTTACCATTTTTTGCTCGAGGGTGTTTATTGTAGGAGTAGATTCCGCAATATTTTTCATTTCCAATAATATCAAAAAGTGAATTCTTGCCAAAATCTCCGCCCGTTTTCGTTTTGTATCCAAGCTCATGTAGTCTTCCTGCTATTTTTTTGTAGCCTATTCCCTCAATATACAGCTTAAAGATAAGCTTGACGATTTCTGCCTCCTTGGTATTAATGACATAACGTTGGTTTTGATCTATATCATACCCTAACGGAGGGACACCGCCATTAAACAAGCATTTATGGGCATTTTCATTGAGGCCTTTTTTTGTCTCCTTGGACAGATTGCGGGAATAATAGGCGGCGAAACCTACAAGCATGTTTTCCATCATTTGACCTTCTGGTGAACCGTCGATGTTTTGCACTGCGTACTCATAGCGCACATTGTTTTTAACCAGCATATCCTTGGTCAGGTAATAATCCAGCTCATTGCGGGCATTGCGGTCGATTTTGTGGAAAATAATAACATCAAATAAATTCTCTTTAACGTCCGCCAGCATTTGCTTCTAGGCATCACGGCCAGCAAGCTTGGTTCCGCTTTTGGCTTCGTCCTTGTAAATGTGGGTGACAAAATAATCTTTGCGCTTGCAGTATTCTCTGCAGGCCCGCACCTGTGCGTCAATGGATTCCTCGCGCTGATTATCGCTACTGTAACGCGCGTATATTACAGCCCGATCCATTACGCAGCCTCCTCATCGTTGATGGGGGGTTCAGACTCTAAAAGAAGCTTTAGTAAATATTTTGCTATTATTTCGTATTTTTCTTCCATCTTTTCACCTCTAAATATTAATAAAATACATTATATACAGTTAAAACTCGGTTAATTGGTAATGATCTTGCTCCCAATATTGAGTTACCCGGCCCTTGTACTCACTTGTAAGTTCGGTAAATTTTTTGATCGCGAGTGATTTGTAAATTTTGTTTAATGACTGGCTCATCGTAATTAGCCGTTGCTTTTTTATTTGTTCAAGGTAGACTTTTATGTCTTTTTTTGAAATGTGCTTGATTTCAAGGGGTTTGGCTGCATAATTTGCTTTGGTAATGATGGCTTCTTTGTTTTCCAACATTCTTAGGTGTACATAAGGGGTGTAAGGGAGGTTGGCAGTCCTCTTGAAGATTTCAGTCCAGTATTCAACTTTTAAGTGTTCTTCAACTACTTCTTTAAAAAATATTATTACATGCATATGGTTGTGCGTATTCATTTCGTTGTATTCATCCTGATTAGTATATTTAGGGTGTATATAATACACATAACCAATTATATTGGGCTTAATAGCTTTGCACTTAACAATTTTACTCCATGCAGTTTTGAGAGTTTTAATGTCTTTTCTGATATGATCGACACTGTTATTGCGTAGGGTAAGTTCCAGGGATATCGTGATTAAGTTTGAGTTGTAGCGGGTAAGAGTATCGACTATCGTACTCATTTTATGACTGTGCTGAGAGCGTTGCATATCCCCGCAGATAGGGCAATAACGTTTTTGACACATCCGGATGTCACTTACCTTTTTGTAGTCCTCAAAAAGGGCATAAGTAATGAATGAAGAACAGTTTTTTAAGGATAAAGCTTCTTTTTTCAGTCCCATATGTCTGAGATGTTCTGCAAGCTCATTGCACTGCCTCTTTTTGTAATTTGCAGTTTCGTTAATTGTGATATTCGTAGTCATTTGTGCCTCCTTATTATT
>CAMGAZ010000252.1 GCA_946008205.1 uncultured Clostridium sp.
GAATTATTAGAAAAGAGGAAATAGTAATGTGTGAATATTGTAATAAAAGAGCTGATAATAAAAAGCAAATAAATATAGATAATGAGTTTGAAGAATTTTATAGAGTATTCTTACCACCAAATCAAAAAGCTTTATTATGTGTAGAATTAGATGCAGAAGATAAAGATGGATACAAATCAACAGGATATTTTAAAATAAATTATTGAGCGATGTGTGGATGATAATTAGAGAGGAGTAAATAAGATATGAAAGTAATGATTAGTCAGCCAATGAATAATAAAATAGAAGAACAAATAAAAGAAGAAAGACAAAAAATAATAGATAAGTTTAATAAAATGCATATAGATGTAATTGATACTTTATTTACAGAAGAAGTACCGCAGGATTGCAATGTAGCAGTTTATTATCTAGGAAAATCAATAAGTGCTATGAAGGATATAGATGCCCTTTATATGTGTAATGGCTGGAGAGAGGCAAGAGGTTGTCAAATAGAGTATGAAGTAGCAATGAAATATGGAATAAAAATATTATATAGCGATTTCTTTGAAAATAGAGAAATGGCGTTATGTAGTGAAGTAAGATAATACCAGAACAAAATAAAAAAATCTTCTGGTATTAGATAAAAACAAAAAACTTTTACTTGTATTTTGAGATAAATACTCAAAAATCGATACAAAATGTATCAAAAATAAAAAAAAGGTGAGGTAAATGAAATATAAAATATATTTAGATGATATACTATGGGATAGATTTTGCCGAAATATTTTTTGTATTTGTTATTTGGGTATAGAAGAATATGGAACACCAGTAATAATTTCATTTACTATAGATGAAGAACCAACAAAAGAATTGATAGATAAAATTATAGAGCTTCTTTTAAAAAGTAAAGAAGAGAAAAGTTTAAAAAGTTATTTTGCAGATGTAAAGTTAAACAGAATAGAGCTAATGATTTATTAGAGAAAGGAACAGAAGAATGAGTGCTGATGAGAAAGAAAGATTAGAAAAAATAGAGTTTTCAATTAGAATGTTACATTTTCATAATTACATAAATGATACGCAATTCATAAAAATGATGGATAAACTAAACAAAGAAATAAAAAGTATAAAGGAGAAGTAATCAATGAATGATTTTGTTAATGAAAGAAACGAAGCATTATTAAGTCTAAACAAAGAAAAGATTATAAAATATATGAATAAATATAATATAAAAATACCTAAAGAGGAAGAAACATTTTGGGCAGGAGTACATAAAAGTATCTGCAATTTGTTTTTAGTTCCAGAAAATAATATTTCTTTAGAACAATACGAGAAAAGCTATAAATGGTTAGAAAAAAACGGATATAGACCAGAAATTTATTGAGAGGAGTGAAAAAAGTAAATGAATCAAGATGATTAGGAGCTAATATTACAACTGAAAAATTAACTGAACTTATAAATGGAATTATAAAGAAAATGGAGGAATAAAATGAACCTAACTAAAAGACAAGAAATCCAACTAAACAAAGTATTTGATGATCCTAAAAAACTTAGAAAATGGGTAGATGATGTATATAATGATATGTTAGTAGAATGCGATAAACAATCGAAACAAATGATAAATGAGTATTTAGATATTTATAGTATTGCTGTTGCTTATACTTTGCGTTATGTCTGCGGACTGGGAAAGAAACGTTTACCAGAAGTCATGAAACGCATATGGAATAATGTGGATTCATTTAAGGAAGGTTATTTGTCGTTTGACGATTGCATAAAAGACTTAGCAGATAACGGCGTTACATTTGAGGCTATTGTTAATGACTAAAATAAGATTAAATGGAAAAATCAATAAGGAGGATTACAAATGCTTAATAAAGATTTAAAAAAAAGAATGGATAGAGAACTCAGACAATATTGGACTAATAAGAAAAAACTTGAAAAACTTGAAAAAGATATTATAGATGAATCCGCTTCTGGAAATGGTCAACCTCGTTCGAATGATATATCTAATCCAACAGAGAGAAAAGCTATAAGGCTTATGTCTACTCGCTCAATATTGTATTGCAGGGAACGAATTACATACATTGAAAATGTTATTAAGCAATTAAATTCTTTCGAAAAACAGGTGTTCTTATTTATATTCAAAGATGGCTGCGACTGGGCTTATTGTAAGAATGTAAAGAATATAGATAAGAGTACATATTATAATGTTTACAATAAATGTATTAGACTTTTAGCCGAAGAATGGGGCGAAATTTAAAATAAAAAAATCTGTAGAAAAAATACGGAAAAATAGGGGTATTTTCTGTGCTATAATTAGTACAGTAGTAAATATAAAAAAATAAATCCTTTGTTTTAGAGTTGGTAGAAATACTGGCTCTTTAATTATATGTAGTGGCGGAATAGGTAGACGCAATAATTGTATACTTGCATATATGATTATTAATTTAAGGAGTAAATTCAGTTTCTCCAATCGCTGTTGAAATTTTTGCAAGAGAAAAGTAGATGAAAGCGTTGAGCAAGAAACATATTAGGTGCAAATCCTAATCTACATACACAATCCGCTAAGTACCAATTAGACAGGTTTGATACTTATCTGTCGGCGGATTATATATCGCAGCAGGGTAGCAACGGTAGCTTTCTAGTCTCATAAACTAGAGTTTGTTAGTTCGATTCTAACCGCTGCAACCACATACAATGGAGATGGTATTGATTCTCCTTCTCCGTTGCCACATATTAATATACTAGATATTTAATATGTCCTTTTCTTTGAATGTATTTGTTTTTATATGTTTCTATAATATTAATAAGATGTTCTAGTCATCTTAGACATTATTACGAGGTTAAACATGGAATTTGAGTTTAAAATAAATAATAATAACTGGAAAATCATTGAAAAAGATGCTCAAACATTGCTAGAGAAGTTCAATTCTACAAATGAAGACCAGACGAGCTTCGTATTCGGGATAACATTATATCCAACGCATGAAATTTGGATTAACTAAGACATGTTTAAGGAGCAGAAAATCAAAACATTAAAGCATGAATTAAAACATTTCTATATCTGGACAAATGGAATATATA
>CAMGAZ010000253.1 GCA_946008205.1 uncultured Clostridium sp.
TGATGGAGTTTTTTAGTGTGATGATATTGATTAATATATTTGTTTTTCTATGATATGTTTTGCTGGTTATACGAACATTGAATTGTCTGATGATATTGAGAGTGATTATGACATACTATGTGAGTCTAAGTTGCTTAACACAATTATTGAATCATTTAACGGTGAGTATGAAAATGTAAAAATCCTATTGCAAATGAAATGTGATTATATTCTAAGTGGGAATAATATTGAAGCACAAATTGGAAAATTTTTTAGTGAAGTTTTGGACAAGCTGGGTATTTTAACTAATACATTTTCAGAAAAAATTAGCGATTTTAATTTTGATAATTTACCAATTGACAAAGAGAATTTAGATAAAATTATCAAGCTTGCAAATTTATAAAATTAAGGAGTGACGCCTATGGCGAAAACTAATATTGATAAAATATGGAAGCAAATAGAAAAAGATTTTGTTGGCATAGTTCAGAATGCAGCAGTTGAAGTTGCCGAAAGAGCCAAAGATGATATAGAAGATAAGGCAAATCAGTTTATTGATGAATATTATAGCGAGTACACCCCTCGCCGTTATAAACGTAAAATGGCATTAAAAAATTTAATGGAAGATTACTGGGAAGAATCTAAAACAAAAAAAGGGATCACTATTGAGTTTGGTATTAAATACAATCCTGCAAATATCGAAGGAATTCATAAGAGTAATTCGTGGTATCGTCAAAGCGGGACTGTTTGGAATCCTAGGTTGAGTGGAGATTTTGATTTTGACAGCGCAAATAATGGTATTCCGCAAGCTAGATGGATAACTGAAAAGTTTTTAGAAGGCGTTCATCCAAGCGGTAAAATTGGTAATGATGGTGGTGCAAAATTTACATCTTCAGATGAAAAAATGCAAGATTTTTTTGATAAAGAATTAAATAATAAAATAAAGTCATATATGAACGAAGCGTAATTAAGCGCTATTAAAAATTATTTTTAAGGGTGGTGACTTGTAATGGCTAATAGTAAATTTAAAGCAACGGCGGAATTATTTTTAGATACTTCTAATGCTAAAAATGATGCAAAAAAATTTGTTACAGATTTAAAGCAGAAATTAAATAGCATTGAAACTGCCGCCGATAAAATGAATGTTTTTAAAGAGCTGGTTAGATATATAGGACAAGCTGACAAAGCACTGACTGCACTACGGACTAAGAATGGCGATGCGTTCAAACATATGTTTGATGGAATGGACGAGAACTTCCGCAAACAGTTTGAAGATTTATTTAAGCTTTCTGGCGACAATTTACAGATGTTAGATGTATTACGTGAAAAATTAGCGACATTAACTCCGAAGTCTGGTATTGCGGAAATTCGTAAATTCGCCATAGAATTAAATAAATTATTTACATCTATTGGTGCAGATGCACCATTAAATATTGATGAATTCAAGAATAAGGCGACGCAAGAACAGATAGATAAGATTACAAGTGCGTTAGGTAATTTTGAAAGCAAATGGGTTGAAATGATTTCTAGGCTAAAGGATGGATTTAACACATGGGGTATGGGCACTGGAGGTTTAAGCGAAAGCGTCCAAAATGAGATTAAAAAGCTACAAGACCAAATATCTGAATTGAAATCTTTAAAAAAAGAATTAAATTCTATTTTGAGCGCAAAGAAAGATTATGATGCATTTAATCCAGTAAACTTGAAAGTTGATTTATCGAATATAGAAAAGCTAATAGAAAAATACAAAGAACTAGATTTAGCAAGTAAAAATTTACAAAAAGGTACTAAAGAATATTATGATAACTTAACACAAAGAGCAAAGATTGGATTGCAATTGTCCGTTGCTCAAGAGAGCGGAAAATTAAATGAAGTTTCATCAACAGATATTAGAAACATTATAAATTCTAACTCATTCAGTGATGTATTATCTGAATTTGAAAGTAGTTTTAAAAACATATCTGCTGTTTATGATCAGACTATTGAAAAAACTCAGCAAAAAATTCAAAACATTAAGAATAAAGCTGTAAGCGGTGCCGGGCAAGGTGACGGTCGCCAACTGTTAAAAACATATGAAGAGTTATTAAAAATAGTAGATAAGTTGTCCGCATTTAGTATGGACGAACTTGATTTCAATGATGAAAAGGTTGTGGCATTAATAAAAACACTAAAAGATTTATACGCAACAGAAGAACAATTTGGCGATGTAGACAAAATTGTACAAAGTGTTTTTGATGCTTCGTTAACTTCAACTGAAGGATTGGAAAAGTTAAAGGCGCTATTTGGAATAGAAATCCCAGACTCTATACAGACTGCAGAAGAAAAATATCAGTCATTTTTGGATAAAATTAAAACAGATGGGTTTGCAGATGAATTTTCCGCTGGAGAATATTTGTCAGAAATGGAATCCTTAAGAAGTGAACTCCAAAGTCTGTACGAGCAGGGAAGAATTACGGAAGATCAATTTAATGAAATTAACAATGCCTTTGATGATAATGTTAAAGGACAAGTTGATGCTTTTAAAAATAAATCAAACATGCTGAAAGAGCTTAACGATTTAAATAAACAGGCATCACAAACAATATTATTCAGAAAAGACGTGAAATTCTTGATACTGCAGAACAAAATCGCACATTGACTGAAGAACAGCTTGCCGAAGAAAAAGCAATAACAGACGAGATCGAAAAAAGAATTGGCGTACAAAAACAAGAAAGAACGTATAATAATGATACTGACAGCTATGAAGCCGCAAAAGGTACATCAAATACTGAACAAGAGAATGAAGAATATCAAAGATTGCTAGTGACTATTAACCAAGTTAAAGCGGCGGTCGATGCTAAGATTGATGCGTTTATGCAAGAGCAATCTACCGTAGATTCGGTTGTTAATCAGGAAATTGCATCGCTTACACGGCTTAAAGAGTATTTAGACTTACTTAAAGAAACAGCACAAAATATTTTTAGTGGTAGTAATAAAAAAATAGGCTTTCATTATGGAAACTTAGATTACTATGTTCAAACTGGTGATAAAAGCGAAAATTTTAAATATCAAGGTGATAGTTTACGCGCTG
>CAMGAZ010000254.1 GCA_946008205.1 uncultured Clostridium sp.
TCGCTCGTTGATATTCTGTCAATTCTTCTGTTTGTAACTTTGATTTATAATTATTTATTTCATTAACATAAGAACTTGCTTCTTCCACAAAATTTAAATGCGGATAAGTGTCAAATGAAATTGCCTTTAAGTTTCTAAATTGATATTCATAATCAGAATCGCCTATCTGTCTATGAGCATCATTTACAATAGCTTGGAAAATGTTTTCTTTTTCAGTAAATATTCCACTAATTTGTCCACAAACACATTGTACATCACCAATTTGCTCATAAAACTCGCCTATATCTATCAAGCCGAATTCATCTAAGTTCTTTAAGCTAGGTTCGTCCACCTCTGTCGCAGTCGCGCTAAATGAATAAACTAATCTGCCTAATTCTTCTTTTGGTGTTAAAGAAACATCTGTAAGAACTACTAAAATATTTCCTTCAGTAGGAGATTTATATAATTTATATTTACCATCATTTAAAAAATCAATAATAGTTTCACGATATTTTCTTTCAACAAAATAATAATCATCAGTTAAATTATTGATATTCTCCAAATTATTTACTTGATAAGTAAATACTTCTCCAACCTCATCTGAATCATCTGCTCGGTGAAAATAATTGTCTTTACTGTACGCACTAAAGCAAATTTTATCAGCACCTACAAGGCAATCTCCTGCTTTAAACTTAAATCCATCTGCATCAATATAATCAGTTATTTCTTGTTCTACAGAAATAAGTCCTTCAACTTGAAATTCAGTGTAATAAGCATATCCATTTTTAGTAATGGTAGGATATTTACCACCCAACGTGTCTTGTTTATTTTGAGAAACGTTCTTTTTAAAAGACGGAATGGTATTATCATACATTAAACGAATATGACCTTTTTCACTTAAAAGATAATTATATTGAAAATTAACCCAGCGCGCAGGCGCGTCTTTTTCCATTAGAGGTACAGACCTATATCCAACACTGTTTTCTTTTACTATTGCATATTTATACTTAATTCCACTTTCTATTGTATAATCTGTTTTATATAAAGTTGTTTTATTATCAGATATAACAAAATAATTCAAATCTTCCCAATATTTATAATCAGAAAATTCATCTGTTCGCATAATAACAAAATTACCAGTGGTTGCGCCTTCAAAGCCAATCTCTAAAACCATACACCCTTCTTCATTTGTCATAGGATTTGAATGGTCATATACGGTAAGAGACATTCCAGTAATTTTATTTAATCTACTTAATACCACTTCAAAATAATCCGGCTTAGAAGAACCTTCATAACCATTTTTAGTTATAACAGAATAGATTAAAGTATATTGCTTGCCTTCCTCAAATGCCTGATTAAATCTGTGTTCATCAATGCTAAGTACTTGATATGAAGCATCGGTTTCTTCTATTTTATGTTGTTGTATCCAATCATAATCTAGTAAAAGATTCTCCTTAGAACTATCGTGTTGTAACCACCCAGAGTCTACAAATAAATCTGCTTCGTCAATAGATTGCCCAGTATATACTTTGAATCTATACTTATCTACAGGTTCATTAGAAGTGCATCTATAATAACCCGAAAATTTTGGTACTATTGTATCAACTGCGCGCACAGTACTATCAAACTGCACGCCACCAGAACCGCTTGTCTGCTCACTCGTTATTGCTATTGTTGGTTTGTCAATACATTTTAAAACCATAATAGTAGACCACTCTCCAAAAACTTGAAAAGTGGTCTGATTATTAGTTATTTGTTGAGTTTTCCAATCAAAAAATTTTACAGTTGACTGTTCGTCTAGCCAAGTTAAGTTTTTATCACTACCAAATCTGATTTGGACTTTATAATAAGTATCAGTTTTTAGATTGTTACCGTTTTCCAAATCTTCTTTTGATGAAATATTAATTTCACCTTTTTGCAGCGCCATTTCATCTGCTCTCTTGTAGATAATTCCATCGGGATATCTACTTGTATTTGCAACAGAACGACCATTTGATTGATAAGTTATCTTTATCTGAAGGTGTCCTATACTAGAGGTAGATACTAACTCTGGCATTGTAAAATATATTTTAAACGAATTCGCAGAGACAAAAGCTGGTTGTGAAGCCGCCAAAATCGGCGGAAATAATGTTGCCATAAAACCTCCTTTATCTCTTCTCATTTATTATAAAAAATGTTTACAGTAGATGATAGAAAAATGCCCTTACTCAGCAATAATTTCGTAAAGTGCATCAAGCTGGTTTACTGTCATCTCAAAAGACTGTAATTCGTCTAATTTAAAAGGCATTAAATTAATTTCTATTTCTGTATGAATTAAATCATTTAACTGTCTTTGAACATCTTCAACCATTTCTGGCGGTACAGAAATATTTCCATTACCATCATCTTTACCATTTTCTCTAATTAACTTTTCTCTTGCTCCATAAATTTCTTTAATTTCTGGCTCAAGAAGTCTAAGATTTCTAACTACTTTAAAAGATGTTTTTACATCAACTGCGCTCTTATCTCTGAGCGCCTGTAAAGTATCATTAATCGGTATAAGTTTTTCATAAGATAATTTCATATTATTTTTTCTCCTTTATCTCCTTGAAATTATGCAAATCTTGCATAAATTCCACTTTGTTGAGAGGCGGGCGCATTACAAATTAATTTTCCTCCAGACTGACATAAAACAACAGAAGGTCCTAAAGCAGCATATCCGCTATCATAATTATCTAAAGTCATCCACGCACTATAACCTCTTAAGGCTAGAGGCCAAGCAATTTCCATTTCTATACCTACTGCTTGAGCGCCGCCACTTAAAGTTATATTACCTATTTTTGCAGCAGAAATATATTTTTCTTCCGGCAGACCAAAAATTCCCGCGCTACCAATCTCTAACTGGCTAGTTATAATACCTGTTTTTTTCAAAAAAGTCGGCGTTGCGCCGCTGACATCTTTATTTGAAATACCATCTTCTGAAATTGTCCAACCACCAATAGTTCCTTCATTAGAAGTGATTTTACCTTCTATATCCGCTTCTTTAGCAGTCATTTTTCCTGTATAATCAA
>CAMGAZ010000255.1 GCA_946008205.1 uncultured Clostridium sp.
CTATTATCTTTTTGCTATATTTCGTAATATCAGGATTTATTGTTATTGTTCTATTTCTATTATTTTTTATGAAGGAATTTTTCATTCTCTTTATCTCATAGTCCTCCGGTGCAAATCCTAGTACCACCCTTATTTTTTCCATGCTATTTGCTATTTCAATATTAGCTATTTCGTCGTACATTTTCTTTATAGCTTCGCTAACTATATCTACAGTTCCAGATTCTTTATACCTCATTGGTAAAAATAAATTTACTTCATTATTATTCATATCTAGCTCTGGAACTTTTATTTTTTTATAATTGATATTAAGATTTAAACTTTTTCCCAAAACACTAACTGTCAAATATGTTTTTATTTCTACTGGTTTTCTCAAATCTACTATCTTGCCATTTTTTTGTTTTAGAATACTCATCGTTCTTTCCTCCTATCAATCTTATTTTTGTTAGAACCTATGTTCGCTTGACGAGTATATTTTATATTTTTTTATGTGTTTTGTCAATACTTTTTTCAAACATTTTTTCGCTTTTCCATTGTTCTCTAAAAGCATTGAAAAGACAGGATTTCCCGTCTTTTCTTTTATTGTCTTATTTTATATCTTTTGTAATTTTTTCTTCTTGTACTCGATTCTTTTTTTGCAGTCTTCTATTTGTATTTTTAATTTTTCAATTTGGTCATCATATAATTTTCCTAGTTTATCAATATCTTCGTCAGATAGGTCCCCTTGAGTAATTTTTCCGTCTCTAAACTCTTCTTGTAGTTTCAATAAGCGTTCCATCTCTGGGTTACTCTTTAACTCTATCTGAGTTATAAAGCTATTGTCCTTTTTTACATTTTCTTCTATGTGTTCACTTTCCTTTTTGTTAAAGATTTTTCTAAAAAAATTCTTTATTTTATCAAACAAGTTGTCTTTTTTTTCAGCTATTTTATCATTTTCGTCTATCATTCGTGTATCTCCTATACAAAATTTATTATATTTTATTATTTTGATACTTCTTCCCTACTGTCCAATTGTTGAGTATACAGTTTTTCTTCTCTTAATAATTCGCTCAAAGTATTTTCATAATTTTTCTTTTCTTGCTCTTTAAAATTCAAATCGTATCTCTCATTCATTAGTATTTCCACCTTTCGTTTTTTTAATTATTTTATCTAATCTTTTTATAGTATATCATAGTTATTTTTTATTTTCTACATAAAAATAAAAATAAGAGCATTTATAATGAACTTTTTAGTTCACATTTGCTCTTACTTTATTTTTTATTAATTATTTCATAGCCTCTTCAACTGCAACTGCTATTGAAACTGTAGCTCCAACCATTGGGTTGTTACCCATACCAATTAATCCCATCATATCAACATGTGCTGGTACTGATGAAGATCCTGCAAATTGAGCATCTGAATGCATTCTTCCCATAGTATCTGTCATACCATATGAAGCAGGTCCTGCAGCCATATTATCTGGATGTAGTGTTCTTCCTGTTCCACCACCTGATGCAACTGAGAAGTATTTCTTTCCTTTTTCGTAGCATTCTTTTTTATAAGTTCCAGCAACTGGATGTTGGAATCTTGTTGGGTTAGTAGAATTTCCTGTTATAGAAACATCAACATCTTCATAATGCATGATTGCTACACCTTCACGAACATCGTTTGCTCCATAGCATCTAACCTTTGCTCTCTCTCCTGTTGAATAAGGAATTTCTTCTACTATTGTTAGTTTGCCTGTATAATAATCAAAATCTGTTTTTACGTATGTAAATCCATTAAACCTTGATATTATTTGTGCTGCGTCTTTTCCTAGTCCATTTAATATAACTTTTAATGGTTCTTTTCTAACTTTGTTTGCAGATTTTGCAATTCCTATTGCTCCTTCTGCTGCTGCAAAGCTTTCGTGTCCTGCTAAGAATGCAAAACATTTTGTATCTTCTGATAATAGCATAGATGCTAAATTTCCATGTCCTAGTCCAACTTTTCTATCATCTGCAACAGAACCTGGAATACAGAATGCTTGTAATCCTTCTCCTATTGCTTTTGCTGCATCTGCTGCTTTTGTACAACCTTTTTTTATAGCTATTGCTGCACCTACTGTATAAGCCCAGCATGCATTGTCAAAACATATTGGTTGAATAGATTTTACCATCTCAACTGGATCAAATCCTTTGTCTTGACATATTTTTCTTGCTTCTTCTAAATCTTTTATTCCATATTTATTTAATACGGGCATAATCTGATCTATTCTTCTTTCATAACCTTCAAATGTTACTGCCATATTATTTGCTCCTTTCATACCTTTTTATTATTCTTGTCTTGGATCTATGTATTTTACTGCATCAGCATATCTTCCATATGTTCCTGTTGCTTTTTCAATAGCATCTTTTGGATCCATTCCTGCTTTAATATAGTCCATCATTTTTCCGAAATTTAATGCTTTATATCCTATTATTTGGTTGTCTGCATCTAAAGCTTGTTCTACAATATATCCTTCTGTAACTTCAAGATATCTTGGTCCTTTTAATGATGTTGAATATATTGTTCCAATTTGAGATCTGTGTCCTTTTCCTAAATCTTCTAGTCCAGCTCCTATTGTTAGTCCTCCTTCAGAAAATGCTGATTGGCTTCTTCCGTATACTATTTGTAAGAATAATTCTCTCATTGCAGTATTTATAGCATCACAAACTAAGTCTGTATTAAGTGCTTCTAATATTGTTTTTCCGGTTAAAATTTCTCCAGCCATAGCAGCTGATTGTGTCATTCCTGAGCATCCAATTGTTTCTACTAATGCTTCTTGAATTACTCCTTCTTTTATATTTAGTGTTAATTTACATGCGCCTTGTTGTGGTGCACACCAACCAATACCATGTGTTAATCCAGAAATATCTTTAATTTCTTTAGCTTTAACCCATTTTCCCTCTTCTGGTATTGCAGCTGGTCCATGATCTACACCTTTTTTTACTGTGCACATTTTCTCTACGTCTTTTGAATAAATCATATTATTGCTCCTTTCAATACGATAAATTTAGATGTTGTATATTAC
>CAMGAZ010000256.1 GCA_946008205.1 uncultured Clostridium sp.
AGCTTATATCAAGATATTTGGCAATTTATTAATTTTATTTTGTCACATTTTTGTCACATTTAAATTTATAAATTTAGCTTTATTTCAAATTCTATATTAGATTCTTCATTATTTCCAATACTTTCAACAACTATACTGTCAATAATAGTTTCAAAATCTTCTTTTAAATTTATATTTTCATTTACATCGTTTGTATTACCAAGAGTTATGTGTGGTGCATATTTAATTTTTTTTAATAATATATTTTTATATATTTCATTGTGAATTTTAATAATTTCATCTTTTCCCTTTATTTATATAATTCATTACTTCTCCTAACTTATTTTAAATTTGTTTGACAAAAATAAAAATAATGTGTATAATATAGATAGAAAATGAGAGCCACAGACAATGTGTGCTACCTATATGAATAGTTTACACCACTAGCTCTGCGAAAGCGTATGTGGTGTATTTTTTATTGTTGCTTATTTGATAGTATTATGTATATAACACTTAATAAGGCAACGTTTATAGTTATTGAAATCATAAATCCTATTATTAAGAACATTAAAAACTCTAACATATAAACACCACCTCCAATCTCTCAACAAAGGTTGAGGAATCTAAGGTAACACTCACATCTGCTTTTATCTCATTTCCTATGTTTTACACTATACAATATTCTTTATAAAAAAACAAGCGAACAAAGTAAAATTTTACAAATTGTTTTAAACTTTTGAATTAATGTGACAAAATTTTTTTATTTCTTTTTTGTCACATTTTTGTTACATATAAAATTATTTATTATTTTTTAAATCTCCGGAACCATTGAAAATACTGATTTTATATTCTTCTTACTAAAAGTATTAAAAAACGAGAAAATGTTGATATTTCAACATTTTCTCGTTTTTTCTATGGAGGCGCCACTCAGAATCGAACTGAGGATAAAGGTTTTGCAGACCTCTGCCTTACCACTTGGCTATGGCGCCATGTAAATATAATATAATATATTCTTTAATTATAAAAATATAACTAAGAATAAAAAATTGTAACTAAAGTTACAATAAAATAAATTGGAGCGGGAAGCGGGGCTCAAACCCGTGACCTCTGCCTTGGCAAGGCAGCGCTCTATCAACTGAGCTACTCCCGCATCAATCTAAGCAATTATTATAATACCAAAATATATTGTAGTTGTCAAGTGATATTTGACATTTTCCATAAATTAGGGTATAATAATATACAGTTGTTACCTGTAGAAGGTAAAGAAGAGATTTTATGTTATTATATATTATTACTATACAGTAGGGCGGAAATTTTAGTATAGTAAATTTATAGGATGTTATAAAATAATATATCTAAGAGATGATAGATATATGTATTTTTTGTATTCCAATAAATAATGTATTAAGTATGAGATTATAAAATGTTCGGAATAAATAAATTATTATGAGAGTAACAACAAAGAAAAATGTTAATATTGATTAAAAGAAGGAGAGGAAATAATGTCAGAAGAAAATTTAAATAATAATGAAAATGCAGAGATTGAGAACAAGAACTCTGTCAAGAACAATAGAAGAAGAGGATATCATAAAAATTACAATAAAAAAGAAAGTTCAAATCAAGAAAATCAAAATGATATGAACTCAGAAAAGAATAATAAAAGAGAGAGTAAAAGTAAAAAGCCTGAAACAAGCTTAGTAAAAGCAGGACACAAGTCTATTGCAAAAAAAGGAGAGAAAGCAATAGTTAAAAGAGAAGAAAAATCAATTATAAAAAAAGAAAGTTTTAGATTTAAAAAACCAAGCATTAAAATTATACCATTAGGTGGTATAGAGGAAATAGGAAAGAACATAACAGTATTTGAGTATGAAAATGACATAATAGTTGTTGACTGTGGATTAGAATTCCCAACAGATGATATGCTAGGAATAGACCTAGTTATACCAGATGTATCATACTTAGTAAAAAATAAAGAGAAAGTAAAAGGAATGGTAATAACTCATGGACACGAGGATCATATTGGTTCAATACCATATGTATTGCAACAAATAAATATACCAATTTATGCAACAAAATTAACTTGTGGGCTAATAAAAGGAAAACTTGAAGAGCATCATTTATTAAGGTCTACAAAGTTAGTTGAAGTTGAACAAGGACAAACAATAAAATTAGGAAAATTTAGTGTTGAATTCATAAGCAGTTGCCATAGTATACCTGACTCAGTAATGCTAGCAATAACAACACCTGCAGGGACAATCTTACACACAGGTGACTTTAAAATAGATTATACTCCAATAGATGGCAAAAAGATGGATTTAGGAAGAATTGCAGAATTAGGAAATCAAGGAATTTTAGCATTAATGTCAGATAGTACTAATGCTGAAAGAAAAGGTTTCACAATGTCAGAAAGTTCAGTTGGAGAAGTTTTTGAAAAAGTATTCCAAAATTGTACAAAAAGAATTGTAGTTGCAACATTTGCTTCAAATGTACACAGAATTCAACAAATTGTTAATTCTGCAGTAAAATATGGAAGAAAAATTGCTGTATGTGGTAGAAGTATGATAAACATGATAGAAACAGCAATGGAAATAGGTTATATCGATGCTCCAAAAGATTTATTTATAGATATCGATTTAATTAAGAACTATAATGATGAACAATTAGTAATAATCACAACTGGAAGTCAAGGCGAAACAATGTCTGCATTAACAAGAATGGCTGCAGGAGAGCACAAAAAAGTAACTATAACGCCAAATGATTTAGTTATAATATCAGCAAATGCAATTCCAGGAAATGAAAAACTAGTATCAAAAGTAATAGATGACCTAATGAAAATTGGAGCAGAAGTGGTATATAGTGCATTAGCTGACGTCCATGTATCAGGACATGCTTGCCAAGAAGAACAAAAATTAATATTATCACTAGCAAAGCCAAAATACTTCATACCAGTACATGGTGAATATAGACAATTAAGAGCACATGCAGAAACCGCAGAAGAAATGGGAATACCAAAAGAAAATATTTTCATGATGAAAAATGGTAG
>CAMGAZ010000257.1 GCA_946008205.1 uncultured Clostridium sp.
GGTGAAGCATTTCCAATTTCTTACATCATTCTATCATTTTGTACAAAATTTCTCAATATATAATATAAATTTCATATAATAAATAAATTTCACTCTATAAAAAATTTAAGACCCTATAATAACCAAAGATTGTATGCTATTTTTAGCAATACAATCTTATATTTATCTTATTAATTTCTTAACCATGATACAGCTAGATTACTATTTCTTCCATTATATAAATACCATAGAACATCATCTATCTTATCTATTATTTTATCACTATTAATTATATCTTTCACTTCTTTTTCAGTTATCGTTTTTAAGTCTATATTAATTTTTAAATTTGTAAATGCTATTTTTTTATAACTTTCATCTAATAAATTTAAAGTTTCTCTCTTGTCTATAGTTCTATTAGATTCCAAATTGCAATAGCACAAATATATTAATTTCATATATATATCTGTTGATAAAATAATATCTTTATTTTTATTTAAAAAGATTAATAAATCATTATAGTTGAATTTATTATCTTTATTTTTCAAATAATATACTGCATATAGCAGATACGTCAATATAGATTTTTCATTCTTAGAAATAAAGATTTTATAGTATTCATCAACTTTTTCTTGTAATATTTCTCTATCTGTCTTTTTCACTTCTATTTGTTTACTTTCTGACATTATAGACTTATTCTTTCTTATGAAACATGGTATGTCAAGATCATTTGAACTACTTGAGCTACCTCTTCCTCTTAAGAATGATGGTGTTGCTATATCACATTCACATTCTTCCTCATAATCTTCACATTCATCCATACCAAACATATCCCATACTTTGTTCATTAAATCACCTTTAGTAAATTTGTTGCTTAATTTTGTTTCTTGGTATCTTGGAAATTATAACAGCTTGTTTTTTATTTGATATACTGTTTTAAATGATGTTTATTTAGAATTAATGTTATATTTTTCTGATAATTCGATTATCATTTTTTTGTAATTTTCTATTTTATCTTCTTCATAAGTATTTATTATGTATTCTTCTAATCTTTCCATTTCTTGTTTTGCAAATAAAATTTCTAAATCTACATTGGTATTATTTATATTCTCTTTACTTATTTTCCATATATATTCTTTATCTAAAATTTTACCTTTTAATTGTATATCATCTTCTAGTTTTTCTATTTCTGCAAAAACATTGAAAAATTCATAATTAAATAAGCATTTTTCTTCTCTTATTTCATCTATAACTTTATTTGTGCCATAATCTACTTCTAGTTCCTCTAGTAATGGAGTTTGAATTCTTGCAAAAGTTCTTATTATTTTATCATCAATTTTTTCTTTTGGTTGTATTAATTCTTCTTTTCCATTACCAACTTTTGCTAATCGTTTTATAAATGCTGAATTTACATTTGTATCAATTCCAAATGGAAAAATTCTACTGATATTTATATTATCTTCTACATATTTAATTATCTCATCTTCATTTCCAACTTGTCCGTCAGTAAACAGCAGTATAGTTTTATCAGTATTTTTTTCATATAATGCAAATTTTATAGGATTTAATATTTCCGTCCCTCCCAATGTCCTTAAATTATTAATATATTTAATTGCTTTTTTCATATTTGCATCATTATAATCAATGGATTTAATATTCATGGCTTCGAATTCTGACTCAAAAGGAATTATATTAAATTTGTCTCCTACATCCAATTGCTTTAAACATTCAATTACTGCTCTTTTTGTCTCTTTTAATTTTTCTCCCTCCATTGACCCAGAGACATCTATAATAAATAAATATTCTTTTTCACTATCTTCATAAGAATCTAATATTTCAGGCATAAAAGATAAATATATCATATCTTTTCCGTCTCTTGTTTTTGATGTAATTGCATTAGATGATAATTCATTTTTTAATTCTATGTTTAGTTTGAAATCTTTTGATAAATCATATTTTAATACTTCTACTCTTTCTGTTTTTTCCTCATCAATCAAATTTATTTTATGGCTTGGGCAACTAATATTTTTTATGTTTAATGTTTTATCTATATTAATTTCAAAATCAACAGTATAATCAACCTTTCCATATACTAATTTGCTTGTAATATTAGATTTGTACCTAGGAGTAACTAATGTAGGCATTAAAATTTGTATAGTATTATCTGTAATTTCAAATTTATCAATATACTGAATTTTTACTGTAACTTCTTCGTCCTTATCAATTTTCCCAACAGAAATTTTAAATATATTATCTGTTTCATGTTCCATCATATATGCACTGTTGCCTCTTACTATATTTCTTTGATATTCTTTTTTGGCTTCTCCTTTTTCTTTACATTTTCCCTTTAAAACTTTGTCTCCAACATTAATTTCAAATCCAACTACAGTTGCTGTTTCAACTATTGGAAATGTATAACCTACTTCTAATACATTTTTTGTGTTATTTTTATATACTTGTTCTATTTCAAATGTTCCAAACTTTCCTATAACGTTGCCTATTATCTTTACTTTTTTGAGTGCTAACTCTCTTAAATCTACTACTTCCATATTAATCCTCCATCATTTTTTCAACATATTTTTTTACATTTTCTATAATATGTTTATATTTTTTTCCATTTTCTTCTGAATAGTGAAGTTCAAATATATTGCATATATTTTCTCTAATATATACTTCTTGCTCTTCACTTCTGATTACATCAGCTTTTACTTCTTTAGTTTCGTTCTCTACTTTTTCTTTAGGGTTTTCTAAAATATATTCTCTTATTTTATTTAATGGCATATATTCTGACTGTAATTTTTTTATTAAAAGTATTCTCTCTAAGTGCTCATCATTATATAAGCTATTTACTCCATTTCCTTCAGGTGGTAAAAGTAAGCCTTTACTTATATAATAATGTATTGTTCTTTTGGTAACTCCTGCTTTATCTGCAAGTTCTGATACTTTATATTTCATTTTCTCACCTCTCTGGTTTCTATTTTATCATCATTACGTAATGATGTCAATATGTATTTATAAAAAAATAATAAAAAA
>CAMGAZ010000258.1 GCA_946008205.1 uncultured Clostridium sp.
TCGCATAAAACAACTTATTTTAGCACATCATTTTCCACAAATTTATCACTATATACTTCAATTTTAGCTACCGCAAACTGTCCTTTTGTTAAAGTTCCTGTCTTGTCAAAAATAATTTCTTTTATATCTTTTAGTTCGTCTAAATAGTCGCTTCCCTTTATTAAAATTCCCTCATTTGACGATTTGCCTATTCCAGAAAAATAGCATAATGGAACTGATATTGCTATTGCGCATGGGCATGATATAACTAGAAATATTAGTGCTCTATAAATAGAACCATTTTCAGTTCCATATGGCACATTAGATATTAATGGCAAAAATATAGCGACCAAAGCTGCTATGCCAATTACAACTGGTGTATAGATTTTAGCTGCTTTATTTACAAATGTTTCTGTTTTTGCTTTTTTGTCTGTCGCATTTTCTACTAGTTCTAATATTTTACTTACAGTACTATTCTCATATTCTTCGGTTACTTTAATTTCCAAAAGTCCTTCTAAAACTATACTTCCTGATAATACTTTATCATTTTCTTTTACGTTTTGTGGCTTAGATTCCCCTGTTAATGATGCTGTGTTTAAGCTTCCTTTTCCTTTTATTATTACTCCATCTAGTGGAATTTTTTCGCCCTGTTTTGCTATTACAACATCACCTATTTTTACTTCTTCAGGATTTACAGTTTTTACATCGTTATCAACTTTTAAATTTGCATATTCTGGTTTTATATCCATTAAATCCGCAATTGATTTTCTTGTTTTATTTATAGCTTTTTCTTCTAATATTTTTCCTATTTCATACAAAATGATAACCATTAAGCCTTCAGTATTTTTTCCAACTAAGTATGCTCCAATACACGAAATAGTTATTAATAGATTTTCATTAATCGTTTTGCTTTTTAATAGTAATCGAATAGCATTTTTTGCAGTTCTATATAGCAAAGTCACATACCCAAATATTACTAACATGGTGGCAAACGTTTTTGGCATTGGCACGTATAAACCAATAACCGCTATTACTACTCCTATCAAAAGTCTTAATGCATGTAATAATACTTTTTTTCTATTTTCATCTTGTACATTTTTATTTTTTATATCTTTTGATTTATTCTCTATATCAACAATCTCAACTTCTGGCTCTAAATTTTTTACCACTTTTTCTATTTCTTGTTTAGAGACTTTTTCTGTTTCATAAGATATTCTTTGCTTTGCGAAATTAACACTAACATTTTTTAGTTCTGGATTTTTGCTTAATTCCTCTTGAATTTTATTTGCACATGCTGCGCAATCCAAGCCAGCAATTTCATATTCATATTTTTTCATAGTTTTTACTCCTCTCCTATATGTTCTTTACCTATCTCATAAATTTTTCTTACATGGTCATCATCTAAACTATAATACACAGCCTTACCTTCTTTTCTCCCTTTTACAAGTTTTGCTTGTTTTAAAACTCTTAGTTGATGAGATATTGCAGACGGCGTTGAGCTCGTAATTGCAGCAATTTCAGAAACATTTAATTCATCTTCTAGTAGCGCTGCTATTATTTTCATTCTTGTAGAATCCCCAAAAACCTTAAAATTTTCTGCCACATCAAAAAGCAGTTCATCATCTGGTATTTTACTTTTTATTTTGTTTACTTTCTCTATATTAATACTTATTTGTTCAACATTATCTTCCATTTTTTATCTCCTTCATATGAATAACTGTTCATGTGTTCATTATATGTATTAATATATTCTTTGTCAATATAATTCAAAAAAAATACAGTATATTTTTTTCATACTGTATTTTTTAAGTTATTTATACTCTAATTTTTTAACTATTACTCGTTTATCCTTGCACTGTTTTTTTATCTCATCTGCTCTATACGAATAAATTTTATATTCATTCTTACCATCAAATCTAAATATCAATGTCTTTGTATAATCATTACTGCACATCTTGTGCTTTTCTTCAATAATTAAACTTCCTTTAGTTTCTTTTAGCGTTTCAAATGTAGTAATAAATCCTATTCCTGTACCTCCTGTATCCTTATGAGTTGTTGTAGGTTCAAGCCCTAGTTTTAGCAAAGTATCAATCTCAAACTCGATGCCAGTATCATGCACACAAAATTCATAATACTTATCATGAAGTCCAATAGTAGCAATAATGCTTCTAAATGTATTTGTACTTGAGTTTACAGCTATTATCGCATCTCTAAGATGATCACCAATTAGGGTAACTAACTTGTCCTTATCTATAATTTTATTAACCATGTGATAAATATTCCCATTTACATGCAACTTAAAATCTATGTTATTATTTTTACACTCTGATTGCATATATTTAAACATATCATCTATTTCTTCAATCTCGGTAGTTGGTAGTTTATCTAGGCTTTTTATTTTTTCAAGTTCACCTGAATAGCCTTTTGATAAATTACTTATACTTTCCATGATAGATAACTCTGATGATGTTTCTGTATTAGAATTGCTAACAAAATCTTGCACTTTCTTTTCTAAAGCTTTCTGCCTATTATAAAATTCATGATTTAACTTGCTGATTTTGAATTTCTCATCAGACAACTTCTTAATTTGCTCATCTTTACTTGCAATTTCCGATTTATAATCCTCTATCGTTTTAGACAATAGCTTTTGCTTGTAATAAAGAGTTAAGGTTTTTTGAATCATAATGAGCATAATTATTCCTAATACTATTAAACATATCATTAATTGTTTAGTTAGATTTCCATAGTAGTTTCCAAATATATAATATATTAGTATAGCAACAGCACTTATATTTATCATTACTATATCTATGTAATCGTGATTTGACTTGTTCTGCAAAAACTTAAAGCCATCTTTAAATCTTTTAATCCTAAAGAATAGCATTAATATTATAGCTTCTACTAATAATATTAAAATTAAATTTATTATTCTGTCTTTAATACCTATAGTCATTATTAAAGCAGACTCCACTAGCATAGAATTTCCTATTATTATATACACAAATGCAATTTATATCT
>CAMGAZ010000259.1 GCA_946008205.1 uncultured Clostridium sp.
GGTAAATGATAATTTTATGAAATAACGTATTTATATTTGATGGAGGTATCGCATGTGTGGAATAACAACTGTTTTATAAAATAATAAATCGGAGGTTTATATGTATTATAAAATAAGAAAATTAAAGCAGAATGAAGTAAATGTATTAAACACATTTTTGTATGAAGCTATTTTTACTCCAGACGGAGTCGATGCGCCGCCATATGAAATAATTAAGCAACCAGAATTACAAGTATATGTAACAGATTTTGGCAAGCAAAAAGGTGATATGTGTTATGTGGCTGAAACAGATGACAAAATAGTTGGAGCAGTATGGGTTCGTATTATGGATGATTATGGACATGTTGATGATGAGACTCCGTCATTTGCTATCTCATTGCTTAAAGAGTATAGAAATCATGGTATTGGAACTAAATTGATGAAAAGAATGCTTTTAGAACTCAAAAAGCAAGGATATAAGCAGGCATCATTGTCAGTTCAAAAGATAAATTATGCCGTTCATATGTATAAAAATGTCGATTTCAGTATCGTTGATGAAAATAATGAAGAATACATTATGGTTTGCAAACTGTAATTTGACAGATTCAAATTTCACTTTGGAGGAGCATCTGCGCAAAAAGCACTAAAGCAATGTGTTAAAGTAATAATAATCATAGTGATTTTAATATTGTTCTTGGTTATCTCATTTATTCTGTATAAGATCCTCTTATCAAAGGAGAGGGACTTACAAACTCCTTTATTTTGATAATCCAAATCAAAAAAATGATTGGAATCATCTTACGGGTTACAAGCCAAGGAGAATTCTGTATTCTCATGCAAATGAAAAAATAGCAACATAAATAAGTTGTTTTTGTAGTTCTCTCACCAGTGGTGCGAGAAAATAGACTATTGGAAGGAAGGGAGCATATATATGGAGTGCATTGTACGAGAATGGAAGATAGAAGATGCTGCTGGTTTGGCAGAAATGTTGAATAATAAAAATATACTTAATAACTTGCGCGATGGATTGCCATATCCATATACTAAGAAGGATGCAGAAGAATATATTATATCAATGCTTTCGGCTGATAAAACGAAAACCTTTGCTTTTGCAATAACTGTCGATGATAAGGTTGTTGGCAGCATAGGAGTGTTTCGGTGTGAGAATATTCATTTTAGGACGGCTGAAATGGGATATTATATTGGTGAGCCTTATTGGGGGAATGGTCTGGGTACGAGTGCTGTAAAGCAGGTTTGTAGTTATATTTTTGGAAATACTGATATTATCAGAATATTTGCAGAGCCTTTTGCTTATAACAAAGCATCTTGTCGAGTGCTTGAAAAAGCAGGATTTCAATTTGAGGGACTTCTAAGGAATAATGCAATTAAAAACGGAAAAGTGCTGGATATGAGAATGTATTCGTTAATTAAAGAATTGAGGTAAGAGAGATGTATAAAATACGAGAAGCATTCCAAAGTGATTGTGATGGAATAGGAAAAGTATATTGTGATAGCTGGAAAACAGCTTATCAAAAAATACTACCTCAAACAAATTAACAAATAAAAACAATAGAACAAACCACAACAGACAAAGTATCAGAAAGAGATGTTGTCCTTGTAGGATACGGGAGCGTATTAGGAATATGCCACATTTCTGAAGCAAGGGATAGAGATAATAAAGTCTGGGGAGAAGTTGTAGCAATTTATTTGTTACCGGAGATATGGGGAAGTGGGCAAGGAAGTGAATTGCTTCGATATGCGTTAGGAAAATTGAAAAAGAATGGTTTTAGGAATATTTGTTTGTGGGTAATGAAGGGCAACATAAGAGCTAGAAAATTCTATGAGAAAAATGGGTTTCAAATAAGTGGAAACGAACGTGAAATCGAGATTGCTGAGTGTAGAGTAAGCGAGGTTGAATATATTTATTATGGTTAAAATACATAGAATCGCAAGTGGTAATGTGAATTGTTATATAGTAGCGGTTAATGACAAGGCTATATTGATTGATACCGGTAGGAAGAAGTATCGTGAGAAGATTTTAGAAAGGTGCAAGAAGTTTCATGTAAGCTTAATTGTACTCACACACGGACATATGGATCATTGTCAGAATGCTGCTTATCTTGCTGAGACTTTGCATATTCCAATAGCTATAAATAAAAATGATATGGATCTGATACCGGATAATAGAAAACAATCTTTATTAGCAAAAACACTTTTGGGTAAAATTGTTTTATCTGTATCTCTAAGTAGTTTTGAAATGGATAGCTTAGAAGTGTTTGATCCAATAATTTATTTGAAAAATGGCGATGATTTGAGTGAATATGGTATAGCTGCAAAGGTTGTAGAATTACCGGGACATACGAAAGGTTCTATTGGAATAGAGATAGAAGATAACTTGTTTGTCGGAGATGCGTTGATGAATATGTTTTATCCAACTGTATCTATGCTTTATGTAGATGAACAGGAAATGTTATTAAGTGCTAAACATATAAGTGAATTAGGGGATAAAACAATTTACTTTGGGCATGGAAAGCCAAAACGAAATCGGAAATGGGTAAAATAAAACAATATTCTGGCAAAGGTCTGGTGAAGAAGCACTAGACCTTTTTACGTTGAGAAGAGAATGTAAAAATTATTGAGAAAGCGATACAAGCATAGTATAATGTATTTGTGGAAATATGCCAAAAAAGGATGTTTTTTAAAAATAATATGGTTAATAAATCTCGCACCGTTGGTGCGAGAAATGGAGATGGATATGGAAAAAAGTGAAATTGTGGGATATGAGCCGTTGGTCAATGACTTAAAGCTATTGATAAATAAAAAGCAATATCATGTTTTGAAAATGATAAATGCGGAGACTATTAATTTATATTGGGAAATTGGAGAAGAGATTTATAAACAACAAGAACATAATGGATGGGGAAAATCTATTGTACAAGTATTGTCAAAAGAATTACAGAAAGAATTTCCGGGAGCAAAAGGTTATTCAGCCGCTAATCTGTGGAG
>CAMGAZ010000260.1 GCA_946008205.1 uncultured Clostridium sp.
TGTTGAAATTTTAAGTGAAATAATTACGGGTGTTATTAGCTATCTAGGAATTTGAATAAAGAATTTGTAGCAAGAATACAATCAAGATAAGTTGAAAAAAGAAATTGTAGATAAGACTGTAAAATACGTTGAGCAAACGTGCAAGGATGTAACTTGTGAAGAAAAGAAAAGGAAAGCTTTGGAAAAATCATTAGAATGGATGAAGGAAAAGAAACTAAACGTTAGTGATACAGAATTAGAAATTTTAATTGAAAGTGCGGTTAATTGTTTATAAAAGAGGCTAAAAAATGGCCTCTTTTATTGTATAATTATACTAGAGGTGAAACATTCAAAATAAAATCAAGTTATGATGGATTAATACTTTACGGCTTGATAGAAGAACCTAAGAAAAAGCCAGTAGGAATAGTTCAAATATCTCACGGAATGGCTGAAAATAAAGAAAGATATAAGGATTTTATGAAATTCCTTAGCAATCATGGTTATATAGCTGTTATTCACGACCATAGAGGTCACGGCAAAAGTGTAGCAAAAGAAGATGAATTATATGAAGTTACAAAGTTTATAAAAGAAAAGTATCCAAATTTAAAAAGTAAGCTTTATCCTAACATGAGGCACGAAATTTTAAATGATAAATGTAAAGACATGGTATATGAAGATGTTTTAGCATTTATAAATGATAATTAAATCACATATATTGTGATTTTTTTGTTTATAAAATTATACATTTACCCATAATAATGTTGAAAGGAGAATTTATATGCAAAATTATAGTGAAGTTCCTTCTATAATATCGGGAAAGGATCTAGATTATCTATCTGATATGTTTAATTGGAATTTTAATGCTTTTAAACTTATTAATGATTTCAAAGAAAAAGTATCAGATGAAGAAATAAAAGATTTAATAGAAAGAGTTTGTAAAACTCATAAAGAAAATTTAAGTGCGGTATTAAATATATTAAGTTAGGAGAAATGTTATGAATAATAAAATTAAAAATACAAAAACCGAAGTTCCAGAAACTTTAGAAATGAATGATAAAGATTATATAACAACAATGCTTACTATAGAAAAAGGTATGGTAAAAGACTATGCGGTAGCAGAAGCTGGAGTTATAGGATAAATTGAAGCAAGTTCACTAAATAAATAAGATATATAACTACAAGCCTCATTACCATCCATTACTTTATACTTTTTCATTTAAATCATTCCTTTACTATATAAATAAATTATACCATAAAATAAAGCTTTTTAAAAGGTTAAAAAAGATTGAATAGTATTAGAAGTTCCCGATAATTAAATAATAAGTGATTATAAAGGTAAAATCCCGGATAAGGGATTTTATTTTTGCAAAAAGTTAGAAAAAGTGATAATATATGAAACGTGCAGAAAAAAAGTTGCACGCAAAAAAGTGTACGTAGTACAGTCTTTTTACGACTAACTTCCCGTACATATTGAAAAATAATAATAATATTGGCTTATTTGCCAATGAAAAGGTTGCATATAATACAGCCCTTTCATTGATTAGAAATCTTTTGGATTTAAAGAAACATCATCTGGATTAATTTTGTGGTAATTAAGTTTAGAAATAAAATTAGGATATAATTGATTAGTTAATTCAAAAGGTGTTTTGTTATCTAATGATTGTCTAGGAATATTATTAATAATATTTTCAAGTTTATGAATTTGTTCTTCTGAAAAAGAATCAAAAGAGGTACCTTTTGGAAAAATTTTTCTAATATATTCATGATTTTTTTCAATACATCCTTTTTGCCAAGAAGAATAAGGTTTGCAATAGAATACATTACAAGTTTTATTTCCAGAAGATAAATCAAATTCGATATTTTTAGGGTTAAAGAATTCGGTACCATTATCAGTGAGAACAATTCTAAAGATTTTAGAGAAAAGTTTAATACCAAGCTTTTCTTTTATTTTTGAAATTTCATCATCTACACAAGACATGGTTTTAGAGTCTAAAAGTCTAATAATCATAAAATTAGTTTTAACAATAATTAAAGTAAGAAGACATTTGTGAGAATCATTAGTACCCATAACAGTATCCATTTGACAGATATTCATTTTAGGATGAATAGATACAAAATTAATATAATCATCATATGAACGTCCTTTTAACAAAGCTAATTTACGTTTATATTCTCGTTTGTTATTTTTATCTTTTCTAGGCTTATAAATAACTTTTTTAGGTAAATCTAAATCAGATAAAGAAAGTATACCATTGTGAATATAGTTATAAAAAGTAGATTTAGAAAAATATAAAATATCAGAATGATTAGCATAAACCTGATTAATACTTTGATTCTTATTTTTAATAAGAGGAACAATAATACGTTCAATTTGGTCGATAGTTTCAATAGAAACATTAACACCAGTTCTTGCTTCAAATTGTTTTTCTTCAAAATTACCTTGGGCATTAATGGCATTGTAATAAAGTTTATGTTTATTACACTTATTTTTGAATTTACATTGATTACAAACATAAGGTGGTTTCTTTAATGAATCACATTTATCAATAGCGGCTTTAATACCCTTAGGATCGAAAGCATCAAAGAAATAGCTTTTAACATACCTATTTCTCTTAATTTCTTTAGAAACAGTAGTTCTATCTTTGTAAATAGCTTTACCAATTTCAGTAAAATTATGACCTTTATCAATCATATATTGAATAGTTTGTCTTTGTTCTAAAATTAATTGATTATAATTTGTCTTTTTCATTTTATTTAATACCTCGTTTTCTAAATGACAAATAAACCAATAATTGATATAATATAACTATTAAAGGAAAAATACAAATTTTATTTATAAATAACAAATAAAGATGAACTTTATTTGAAAGAAAATTATAAATTATAATAATAAGTCAAGGATCAAGATGAATGAATTTCATTCATCCTTGACTTATTTCTAGAACTTAATTCCCTTTAGTATAGTTAGTGGGAACTTTCAACAATATTCAATAA
>CAMGAZ010000261.1 GCA_946008205.1 uncultured Clostridium sp.
CTATATGGGCTGAAGATGCTTTTAACAACAAGAAAAAAAGCACTTATTTAACTGCCTTTTTACATGCTTTTTTTGGCTTTTGGCAGATGTTAATAGTAAAAAAAGGTATTTGTGATGGTGCTTTAGGTATTATATTGTGTTTCATGCATTTTTTTTACACATTAACTAAGTACTTGAAGCTTATTGATCTTTACAGAACTAATACAAAACATGGGGTATAGTGTGTTATGCTGAAACTTTTAATTAAACATATGATGAGATTAAAAAATACATTGCGTCGCAGATTGCATATGATATGTTGGAATCTGCATTATGGAAAACAGTTTAAAGCAAAGAAATTTCATTTTAGAGATAATTTTCGTATTTATATTGAAGAAAATGGTCAACTGCAAATAGGGGAAAAGTGCTTTTTCAATAATAATTGCTCTGTTACGGTTAGAAAAAAAATTACTATAGGTGCTAATTGTATATTTGGAGAAAATGTAAGCATCTATGATCATAATCATTGCTATTCTGAAACGGATAAATTAATTTCAAAGCAAGGGTTTCAATCATATGAAGTGGTTATCGAAGATGATTGTTGGATTGCAACTAATGTGACAATATTAAAAGGGGTTCATGTTGGTAGACATAGCGTGATTGGGACGGGCGTTATTTTATATAAGGATGTTCCGGCTAATTCTGTAATTGTATGCAAGCAAGAATTAAGAAAAATAAATAAAAAAATATGATATATAATATAACATGTTTAATATATTTTTATTTATTATATTACATTCATAGCTGTAGTCGATTCTGCAGTGTGAATGGTTTTTGACTTAGTTATTATTAAAAATAAGCACAACAATGTTATTTATAGTATAATAAATAAAAAACACTAGGAGATTCGTTATGAAAACGATAAATATTGCATTAGCAGCAGATAATAATTATGCGCAGCATGTTGCTGTAGTCATGGAAACTATTTTAGAGAATACTGACGAAATAAATAAAGTACGTTTTTTCTTATTGAGTGATGGGATTACTGCTGAAAAAATTACAGGTTTACAACAGACAATTGATGGTAAGAACGCAGAACTGGTTGTTTGCGATTTGTCGACATACAAGGGCTTTGAAAAGCTGTATACAAGCGGACATATCAGCAAGGCTGCATATTTCAGATTAGATATGGCCAATATATTGCCTGAGAATGTGCAAAAGGTAATTTATCTGGATGTAGATTTGCTGGTTCTGCAGGATATAGCTGTTTTATGGAACATTGATATGCAGGGGAAGGCTATAGCTGCTGTGCCGGATTATGGCATTATGGCTTCCAAGCGATTGATGCAGCAGAAGCATGAGGTTATTGGCTTGCCTTTAGATAAAAAGTACTTTAATTCCGGAGTTGTCATAATGGATTTACAGCAGTGGCGTGCTAATGATTATTCCGGTAAAGTAATTGAGCTTGCTGCAACAGGCAATTTCCCGCACCATGATCAGGATGCTTTGAACAAGCTCTTTATGTATAATTGGAAGGAATTGCCGTTATCGTGGAATGTAATTCCGCCTATTTTTGATTTATTGCCGAAGGTTTTGCTTAATAATAGGTTTAGAGCTTCAGCTATTAAAGCAAGAAACAATATTGCTATTTTACATTATGCAGGACGCTATAAGCCTTGGGAATTTGTCTTAAAGCCGGGCTTTAACGATAAGTATTATAAATATCTCAAAAACACTGCCTTTGCTGATGCAGATATGCCTCAGCCCGGAAAAAATATGCAGGGAAAATCGCTTGGCAGGCAGATGCTCAGAATACATATTGCTGATTTTATTAGTCGTTTTTGAAAATGCGTAGGGTGAAATATCACAAATATGAGGTTATCTGGTTGTTACCATGAGAACGATAGCTTGTTGAACTGTTCGTGTAAATATAAAGGGGGGATTTGAAAACAGAGTTGGATAGTAAATGTGTAATCAATGATCAAGAGCCACAAACGGCTGAATAAACCAAGAACAATAAATGATTTATTTGCTAAATGGTATATCTGCCACATGCCAATATAACGGATATAATAGATATTCACATAATATTATAGATAACGAATAGTAAAACGAATTAGTTCGGAGGAAAATATATATGAAAAAGATTTTAGAAGAACCTTCTTGTTCTAGTGAACAGTCGCAAAATATGATGCGTTTAAGTAATATTGAATTGTTACGTATCATTGCTATGTTTATGGTTGTCTTAGGTCATTATTATGTTAAAGGTGGTTTTCCTGATGACAGCTTAATGACGACAAGTAAGCTTGTTATGCAATTTTTAGGATCATGGAGTAAAATCGCTGTAGATATTTTTGTTATAATAAGCGGGTATTTCCTTGTTACACAAAAATTTCGCTGGAAAAAGATTTGTAAATTCTTTGGTTGTACTTATTTTTGGAGCTTAGCTACTTTATGCTTTGTTTTGTTTGTCCTAAATCAAAATGTAGAAAAATCATTGATAATGAAGGCAGTAAATCCTATTACTCCGTTAAACTGGTTTGCGAGAGCCTATTTAGTTTTATATATTGCGTTTCCGTTGATTAACAAGATGATAGAACGAATCAGCAAAACGCAGTTAGGTGTGATTATAGCAATATTTACGACAGCTTTTTATGTTATTCCAAGCATTAGAGGATTATCCCTAGGCGGATATTTGAATTCATTCTTTATGTTTACAGATATGTATTGTATAGGTGCTTACTTAAGGTTGTACTCAAATGATAAATTTGAAAAGACAATTGAATTTGTGGGGGGGATAAGTGCCGTTATATTTTATGCAGTAATATTGGTATTTGATTGCATTGGTAGTTCTGATCTTTATTATACAGATAAACATCATGTAATGTATCATGCGTTTGTAGGATGCAGTATATTAGGTTTACTAATGGCGGTATCCTTATTTGTTGTGTTTAAAAATTGGCATTTGCCACACAATGCTATGATAAATTC
>CAMGAZ010000262.1 GCA_946008205.1 uncultured Clostridium sp.
TCTTCTACAGACATCCTACTCTTATAATAAATATCACCTTGTTTCTAGAAATCTGAAGCTATAATATTAATAAACTTATCAGCAGATTTTTTACTATAATTGCTTGAAATCAAATCAAACACTCTTTCTAATGTTTTTCGCTGTTCTGATGTTAATTTATCATTAATATTTAATGCGTTATATTTAGTCTGCATATTCTTTTTATTAATTAACATAGATAACTTATCAAAGAAATCATTTTCTGCAACAATTTCTGATTCTGGTGCATCAATCAAAGAACATTCATCAATGTCACTTGTGAAAAACACATCTTCGGTAAGCAAATTGTTTTCATCATCAGATTCAACAATAACTCTTTTATCTTTTTTTAGATTTCTTGCATATGAATAGTGACGTATCTCTTTTGATATAACAAGTGTAAAATCTTTTACTGCATTCTCAAATGAATAGTAAGCTTCATTTTTTTCAAAATTATCTCGCCTTGAATTAGCAATTAAATTATTATCAAGTACATGTATTTCACCCAATACCCAACCGTTAAATCTTTCTTCTTTAAAAAGAGAACCACACGTTTGATTATCCCCAATTAGAATATTTCCTTGCCTAATTCTAAGACCTTTTTGACTTTTATTTAAAATAGTCCCATAACAATTTGTATTAGCGTACCACGCTACAGCAATTGTTTCATTATCATTATTTTTTAATAAAGCAACAGCTATATCATTTATTTTATCTTCAACTTTTTTAATTCTATCAGAAATAACACAATCACAATATGATTTAAACAGAACTTCTTCATTTCCATCAACATTTAATGAAATATTATAACTTGGAATAACATAACCATTCAATTCCATTTTCTTATCAATTACGGAACCCCATTTAAAATCATTTGAAAATGGCAATGGTGCATGTTGTATTAAATAATCTTTTACATCATTGTACTTTGTCAATTTACTTGATGAGTCGACATTGGATAATTCCACTTCAAAGAAATGATTACTTTCTTTTTCAGGATATATCTTTATATCAACAACTGCTTCAATAACTTCAAATATGCTCTTTTCGTTTGAATTTCCTGGTATCAGTAAATCCTTTAAAAGTGCTGCATTATACTTAACAACGGTTTTACAAGATTCACCAACAGCAGATGTCGTAAAAGTTAACATGTCACAATAACCTAAACCAGCTAAACGACCAATACCTCTAAATCCACGATTGCTATTTCTACTCTTATTAGAATTTCCAATATCTATAAGTGTACTGGTTGCCGAATCTTTTGCAATACCACAGCCATTATCAGCGATTTTTATAGTATTATTTTTTGTATCGATAAATATCTCTATTTTTGCATTATCTTTGAGCACTATACCCTTATCAATTGCTGAATCAATCGAATCTACACTGTTTTGAATATACTCTCGATATAAATCAAATGGAGACGAATACATTCCATTCGTCAATGATTCCAATGTGTATTTTCCAACAACCATTTGCTCACTCATATTTATTCACCAAACAATGATAATTGTTGATTCAATTCTCTTAAACAGTTTTCAATTTCTTCAGACAAATAGCTGTTTCCAACTTGTGTCTGAGCATCTGCATCAAGAAAACTTTTTAATGATTTTATTTTCAACAATAATAATTGTTTAACACTTCTTTCATCAAATTCTCTAATGGATTTTAATAATTCTTTTCTCTCAACATCGTTAAGCAGATGAGCTGAATTGAACAATGCAGCATATTTAACCAAATCAAAGTTAAAAACTTTCATATTTGTTTTAGTTTGAATTCTATTAAGGCAATTAATAATATGCTCCATATTTTCTATTTCAAAATCCACATTATTAATAACGTCCTTAAAAAACTGCTCCCCTGCCACGTTACAAATTCCTTCAAGCACAGAATATGTTGTTTTCATATTGCAAACATATTCTATTATTCGCTTGTACATAATTGGGAATTCACTGTATATATAATTGAAGATGAAATCTCTATCTTCTGGTGTAGCATCTTTTAGAGCCTTTAAAACACCAGGAATAGTGAAATAGTGAATGAATAATTTTTTGTGCAGTTCATTACTTAAACTATGGAAGCGCTCATATGAATTATTATTGTCTCCAATAGCAGAAATAAACTCTTCTTTACTATCTCCTAAAGAATTGAATAGTTTATCCCATTCCTTAATATAAGACTGATTTTCCTTCCAGATTTTTCGTCTTTGCTCAACTTCAAGCTGTGTTTCGCCTTTTTTCTTTTCCACAAAGTGGCCTCTCCAGCCTAAATGGACCTCTGGCATAGCTAAAAATTTGACAAATTCTTTATCATCTTTACCAAATGCTGCATAAAAGAAAGAACGAGCAGAAACGCCTTTACCTTGTGTTGGAATTAGCATTCTTTGTAATGCTCTCAAGTATTTCATATTCCAATTTTTACCAACATATCCACGTTTGAGATCAGATAATGGAATATATCTCATAGGGAATGAAAAGATCGTGATTTTATGATCAAGTTCTTCATTTAACTCATCACACAAATCCAAAGTGATTCTCATTCTGTTGTATCTGCATGATAATTATGGCCTTTTCCTGAAAATGCATCGCCATTATATAACAGATAATTACTCATATGAGTAATACCATTCTCTGCACATAGTCGAATTGCCCTTTTGTACGCTTCTTCATCTTCAATATGATCAAACGCTATTCTAGCAGGTCTTAAAGCTAACTCACCTAATCTCTCTGCTTTCCTAGGTGTAAGTAAATAAGCATCTAATCCTTGATTAAAATCAACAAATCTTTGTACCGTTTTACCAGTCTTTGGATTTTTAAATGTTGCTCCTTTGGCAAATCCGAGTTCTTTTATTTCATCAATAATTTGATCAAAATTTGGTGATCTAAGCACATTATTATCCATCAACAATAAATCTTTTTTTGCACCAAATTCTTTATCAACCCTTCTAATGC
>CAMGAZ010000263.1 GCA_946008205.1 uncultured Clostridium sp.
ATGATATAAATTAAAGTTTTTGAAAAAAATCATTAAGAATTAAAATAAATCTGACTAGAAATATATTTTATTATACTTCTATTCAGTTACTATATCAATAAGAATCGCTCGTCAAAATATTACAAAATGTTTTTTACTATTGATATAAGAAATTGTATATGTTATATTTTTAGCAGAAGATTTTAGGAGGATGAAATGAAAAAGATTATATATTTTTTTGGAATAGTATTTTTAGCAATAGTTGTTATTTTAAATTTAGTATTTACTGCAAATTTAGATGCTAGTGAACATATTGCGATTAATTTTAATTCATTTTTCTATGTTGCGGGGCTTGTATTTCTAGGTCTTTTTATATTTTTGATTACAAAATTAATTGATAAACATTTATTTAATGACACAGAACAAAAATCTAAAAAAGAGCTTAGAATATTTTTATTTGTTGCTGCTCTATCTTTATATCTATTGTTTAGCATATTATGGATAATTTTTGTAGTTCCCGGTGTTGGAGGAGATCAAATTCATGCTTGTAATTTGGCTCAAACTTTTTATCGTGGCAATGTTGAAGAATTTTTACCAAACTTAACATATGCAGGAATTCCTTTGAGGGACTACATGCAAGCATATCATCAACAGATATCTCTTGCCTTCGTTTTTAGTATTTTATTTAAAATAATACATTTCGACCAATTTATGATATTAAGGGGCTTTAACATTATATGCAATTTGTTAATTGTATTTGCGTTATATAAAATATGTAAGCAACTATCTAAAAAATATAAAACTAATAAAGTTTTATTGTTTACCTTAATTTTAACTTTTATATCTTTGCCAATGCTTGCAACATTTATATATGGTGATATTCCAAGTTTGGCGTTGTGTTTATTTGCGGTTTATTTTATGATGAGATATACAGAAACAAAAGAAATAAAATATCCTATATTTGCATCACTTTTAACTATGGTTGCATACATGATGAGAATGAATAGCTTAATTTTTATAATTGCAACTGTAATTTATTTATTGTTATGCTTGTTCAAAGAAATGAAAGCAAATTCATGGAAGAAGAATTTACTAAACATTGCAATAATTGGTATGTATATTGTAGTTTCCATTCTTCCTTCATCGTTAGTAAAAAATTATTATTTGAATAAATATGATATGGACAAGTCTAAAGCTTATCCAAATATAAGCTATTTCTTGATGGCAATGGAAGAAGGTCCAAGAGCAAATGGTTGGTATAATGAAGGTATTGGCGAGCCTGCACTAAAGGACCCAGAGAATAAAAAAGTTGAATATGTTGGCAAAATTAAAGAAAGATTAAATTATTTTTCAAAGCACATTGGTTATACTTTTGATTTTTATACAAAAAAATTAGCTTCAATGTGGACCGAAAATACGTATTCTGCTGTAAGAAATAATACTCGTCAGGATAATGATCCAATAGAAAACATGATTAAGCCATTAACCTTTTACCAAAAAGTATTGTTAATACTAACGTGCTTATGCAGTTTGATTGTTTTGCTACAAAACAGAAAAGACCTTTCACTTGATGTACTATTTTTAATTACAATTTTTATAGGTGGGTTTGCATTCCACATTTTGTGGGAAGCCAAATCGCGATATATAATTCCTTATATAGTAGCATTAATACCTGTTGCTTCAATTAGTATTCACAGTATGGGTATAAAAGAGAAAGTAACTAATTTATTCTCTAAGATATTGAATAGAAAAAAATAAATTCTTGATAAAGTTAAATACTACAAAATGGAGGGAACCTAATTCATAAATTGGGTTCCCCTTTATTAATATGCTTACGCTACATCTTTAATTTTTATATCTCTTACGTGGTCTATTTTCTCCCACTTTGTATCACGAATGAATAAGCATTTGAAATTTATTAGTAGCCATGAGCCTAAGAACAATGGATATAGGGCTAGCCCTTTTATCATTGGCTTTATAGGCTTTTTGTCAATGACCATAATTACTATTCCTACGAATATTTGTAAGAATAATGATGTAAAAATATATCTTAAGAAGTTTATTATCAAATCTGCTGTTTCCATTCCTCCAAGTGCATACATTACAAAGTTTATAACTACTAATAATATTGTCATTATAAACATTGGAATACTTCCCAACATATATAGAAGTCCATCAAAGTTCATTAGTGTTTTCTTTTCCTTTAAGGCTCCTGCAAGTGGTTTTGTATATTCTTGCAAGCATTGTATATGCCCAATAGTCCATCTTGACCTTTGTGACCAGGATTGTTTAAATCCTACAGGTTGTTCATCATATACAATGGCATCAGTTGCCCATCCTACTCTTTTCCCTGAAATTATACGTTTTAAAGAAAATTCTATATCCTCAGTAAGTGTATTTGTGTCCCATCCAGTTGGTTTTATTATATCAAATTTAACCATGAAACCAGTTCCATTTAATAGTGCCGATAACCCTAAATTGTATCTAGCTAGATGATAAAATCTATGCATCGTCCAATAGAAAATTGCATACCCAGCTGAAACCCAACTATCTGATGGATTTTTAATATCTCTGTAGCCTTGTACTACTTCTTCTCCTTGGCACAATTTCTTGTTCATTGCTTTGAAGAAATTTCTATCTACTATATTGTCAGCGTCAAAAATGCAAAAGGCATCATAATCCGCATTTTCTTTTATTTTTATGTTTAAGAACCATTGAAGCGCTGCTCCTTTAGTTTGTTTTTCTGGGTCTTCTTCTTTTCTCTCTAAAACTATTGCCCCTTCTTCTTTTGCAATTTTAGCTGTATTATCTGTACAATTATCAGCAATAACATATATGTCTAATAGTTCTTTAGGATAATCCTGATTATTTAAGCTCTCAATTAGGTTCTTAATTACGCTTTCCTCATTATGCGCAGGTATAATTGCCATGAATTTATGGTCCTTGTCTTCTATTAAAGGTTTATCCTTTAATTTCACAAGCGAACAT
>CAMGAZ010000264.1 GCA_946008205.1 uncultured Clostridium sp.
GAATTAAAACATATATCGGAATATTAAATATCAATGGATTTAACCTAAAACTTGGAGAAATGACTAGCGATGATATTGTTATAACTGGAGATATAGAAACGGTAGATTTCGAAAAATTGGAATGATATGAAAAGGAGAATAAGATGTTTTTTAAAATTCTAATAAGATATATGTGGGGCTACATAAATATAAAAGTTGAGGGATATTTTGTAGAAAAGTTTGTAAATAAGTGCATAAACGAGAATATTTTCTTTTGGAATGTGAAAAGGGAGAAATCTACTATAGCATATATGAATGTTGGAATAAAAGATTTTAAAAAACTATGCAGAATATCAAAAGAGGTAAAGTGCAAAGTTAACGTACTAGAGAAAAAAGGATTACCCTTCTTTTTATACAGATATAGAAAAAGAAAAATACTAGTTATACTGATTATATTGATAATTTTAGTTTTATTTATAGCATCAAAATTTATTTGGAAAGTTGAAATCGTAGGCTTAAATAATATAGACGCAAGAGAAATTACATCTTTGCTAGAGCAAAAAGGAATAAAAGCAGGAACGCTAAGAAAAAATATAAATGCACAACAAGTAATAAATGAAATAAGACTGGAAAGGGAAGATATCGCATGGATAGGAATTATAGTACAGGGGACTAATGCAATCATAAAGATAGTGGAATCGGATTCAAAACCAGAAGTGATAAATGAAGAGGAATATTGCAATATAGTAGCAACAAAAGATGCACAAATAGTAAAAATAAGTGCGCAAAACGGCATTCCCGTAGTGAAAACTGATGATATTGTAACAAAAGGGGATATACTAATTGCGGGATGGATAGAGGGCAAGTATACTGGCACTAGGTATGTACATGCGGAAGGTGAAGTCAAAGCTAAGGTGTGGTATACAGAAAAAGAACAAGTGCCGTTAAACCAAGTTGTAGAAAAGAATACAGGAAATTTAGAAAAAAAGTATAAAATAAAAATAAATAATTTTACAATAAATTTGTTCAAAACCCTTTCAAAATTTAAAAAATATGATACAATAGAAACGTGCAACCAGATAAAAATATTTTCTAATTTTTATTTACCAATAAATCTTATACAAATAACAAATGTAGAAAAAGAGGAAGAAAAAATCACTTACGGAATAGAGGATGCTAAGCAAATTGGTATAAGAAAAGCTTCTGAAAAAATAGAAAAACAGTTAAATAATGACCAAGAAGTGTTACAAAAATATGTAAACACTTACGCAATCAATGATTCTATTGTAACTGAAGTTACATATGAAGTATTAGAAAATATTGGGACGAAAGAAAAAATAGTATTTTGAAAGGAAGAGAAATATGGAAGAGAGAAGTCTTAGAGTTTATACAGACAAAAAATTTTTTGCAAAGATAACAAATACTATCACAAAACTGCTAACACCAACTAAAATAGGAATTAATGGAATGTTAATTTCTATAAAAAGAAACAATGTACTTAAAGCTTATGAAAATTATTTAGAATGCGATAATACAGATCCAATTAAGAAAGATGAAGTAGAGAAGAAGTATGAAGAAACATTTTCTCTATATCTTGAAGCCATAGATAAACATATGATGGATAATGTATACAAAAAGGTAAAGAATGATACTGCTACCGGATTTGAAAGAGAAGCCTTGTCTAAATATTATATGGTAATACATTTGAAAGATACTGAATATTTAGAATATAAATATAGAAAGCAAATATTTTTAATACAATTAGATTATGACACAGTTAAAGAATTAAACAAGGAAAAACTTATAGATAGGTATGAACACTTCTACTCAAATAGAATGGAAGCATTATATAAGAAACTTTTAAAGAATTATTCTATAAAACTATCAGATAATTTAGGGCAAAGAGACAAAGATGAATTATATAATAAAATATTCACGACTGTAGAAGAGTACATATCAGACATACTTCCTATAAAGATGAAAGAGGAACCAGATAATCCAATATATAAAGATATATTAGACGACTATAAAAACTTTGAAAGATTTACAGTGGGAAAACTAGATCAAAATGATGTAATAGAGAAAAACATGATTCTGTTAGGAATTAGCAGAAAATTATTCACACATAGTTTACCATTGGTTATAGCAGAGCAGTGCTATGAAAAATTGTTAGTAGATGCTAGAACATTAATAATGGATACTAAAATTAGTAGAAAACAAGAAAAAGCATATGGATTACTTATCAATATAATAGATGATTATAATTTAAGACTTTTATCTACTAAAATTTATTGGGACAAACCTTCAGATAGAGAAGAATACAAAAAATTCTATGCAGAATATAAAAAAGTTAATGAACTAAAAGAAAAGAACTATATGGAGTATTCTAAAAACAAGGAAATACTATTCTTGAGAAGAGAACTAAAAGAAGTTTATAAAAATATAAATAGGTACTTTAGAATTATAAAATTCTATAAAAGAAAGTTAGTAGCTTTAGGAGCTATGAGAGAATTGAAAAATAGTTTTATATCAGATGGAACTTACAAAAAGAGCAAAACAGAAGACTGCGTAGCAGAGATAAAAGAAAAAGTAGTTATATAATGAAAAAGAGGTAATTTTTTTGAAAAGTTGTGTACAAATTGAATTTTGGAATATACAAGAAAATGAAGAATATAAAAAAATAGTAGAGAAAGTAGCTAGAACCTGTTTTGAAGAGGAAAAATTATTAGATACTAATCTATATCTAAATGTAATACTAACTAATCCAGAGATAATAAGACAAACAAACGCAAAATATAGAAATGTTGATAAAGAAACAGATGTATTATCTTTTCCAATGTTCCAAAAAGAAGAGATAGACAAGATTTTAGAAAGTGGCAAAGAATATGAAGAGCCTGTTTAAAATGTTTAAGTAGAATTAATGTTTTAAATAAAAAAGTTTTTATTAATAGTAAAAATGTGCATTTTTAAAAATATA
>CAMGAZ010000265.1 GCA_946008205.1 uncultured Clostridium sp.
ATGGAGCGGGTCTAGTTTATACAGAAATGGTAAGAGCTAAGGCCCTTTTGTACAATGACGACAAGACGAAATTACTACTAAAAACTTGCAAAAAGGAAAAACCATTAGCAGTACAAATATTTGGTAGTGACCTAGAAGCAATAGCATATGCTAGCAAATATGTAAGCGAATTTGCTGATATAGTAGATATAAATATGGGATGTCCAGCTCCTAAAGTTGTAAAAAATGGAGATGGCAGTAAACTTTTATTAGATTTAGATTTAATAAAACAAATTGTTGAGACAGCTGTTAATAATTCAAAGGTACCTGTTACAGTAAAAATGAGAACTGGATGGGATTCAGAGCATATAGTGGCTGTAGAGGCAGCAAAAATAATAGAACAAGCGGGTGCTAGTGCAATAACAGTTCATGGAAGAACTAGAAGTCAATTTTATTCTGGAGAAGCCGATTGGAATATAATAAAAAAAGTAAAAGAAAGTGTAAAAATTCCGGTAATAGGAAATGGAGATATACAAAGTGGTCAAGATGCAAAAATTGCTTTAGAATATAGCAATGTAGATGCAATAATGATTGGTAGAGCTGCTTTTGGAAATCCGTGGATATTTAGAGAAATAATTGAGTATTTAAAAAATGGGCAATGTATTTCTAGACCTAGCAATAAGGAAAAGTTAGAAACAATATTAAATCATTTGAATATGGAAGTAGAAGAAAAGGGAGAAGATGTTGCTATAAAGGAAATGAGAAAACACATTTCAGCATATACAAAAAGCTTAAAAGACTCTAGTAGCTTTAGAAGTAAAATAAATACACTAGACACTAAGTCAAAAGTAGTTGAATGCTTAAAAGATTATTTTGAAAGCATTTAATATTTTATCAAATGTTGGAAATATAGATGAGTGGTTATGTTCGAATATAGAGGAACTTCCTTGTAGCCTAGGAACATATTATCTATGCCAAGTAATAAATCCAGACAATGAATTATCAGATACATATGTAGCAACAGAAAATGGAAAATATACATTTTTTGAAGGTGCATATGTTGTATATAAAGGAGAGACAATAAATATAACGTCACTAATTGAAGAATTAGATGGAGCTAATGTTATATATGATGATAGCATTGCTGACTATTTGGAAGATATTGGCGCAATTGATTGTTACCTTAATTTAAAGAGAGAAGAGATAAATATTATGTTAGTAAAAAATGGAATATATTATATGGGAACGACTGTGATAGATTGACTTGTTGAGTAAAAAAGCTTTATGAATCATATATAATTCGAATTTATAGCTAACATAAATATAGAAAATTATATACTATTATTGGTATATAATTTTTTATTTATATTTATACTCACAGATAAAATAGACCTCATAATGAATAATCTATCTGGATAAAAATATAATTATATAAATACTTTTATAAGGAGCTTTGTATGCTAAAAATAGCAGATATATTAAATAAAAACAGAAGAATCTTACTTTTTATTGGTGTGCTAATTGGATTTTTATTAATTATATTTATCATCAATTTTACTAGAAAAGATTATAAAAATATAAATATTGGAAATAATATTTCTAACAAAACTTTAGATGATGTTGAAGAATATATTTTAAATATTAGCTCATATAAAGCTAAGTTGGAAGTAACAATAAACAGCAATAAAAATACCAATAAATATGTATTAACTCAAATTCATAATAAGGATGAAGATGTACAAGAGGTTATATCGCCAGCAAATATACAAGGCTTGAAACTAATATACAAAGACAAAACATTAACCATTAAAAATACAATTTTGGATTTACAAAAAGTATACAACAATTATCCTTATATAGAAAGCAATAATTTATGGCTGAATTCATTTATAGATGAATATAAAACTGAAAAAAACAAGAAAATATTTAATAAAGATGAAAACATTGTAATGTCCATTGAAACAAGTGCAGATTCCAAAATAAAATATAAAGAGCTGTATATTGACACAAAAACAGGTAAACCAACAAAATTACTAATTCAGGATGAGAACAAAAAGGAAATAATATACATATTATACAATGAGATAGAATTAAACTATTAATATAGTATTTTATCTGAAACTAGTATTTAAAATATATCAAAAAACAAATCTTAGTTATAGAAATATTAGGAGTGAATAATATGGTTGTAAAAAGAGGAGATATGTTTTATGCTGATTTAAGCACTGTAGTTGGTTCAGAACAACGGAGGTGTAAGACCTGTTGTAATAATTCAAAACGATATGGGAAATAAGCACAGTCCAACAGTTATAGCAGCAGCGATAACTTCTCAAATGGGAAAAAGCAAATTACCAACGCATATAGAAATAGGTCCAGAAAATACGAAGTTAAAAACGGAGTCGATAGTTCTTACGGAACAGATTAGAACAATTGATAAAAGTAGGTTGAAAGAAAAAATAGGGCATATAGATGATGCTAATATAATGAATCAAATAAATAATGCTTTAGGTGTAAGCTTTGGACTGGATGAGTGATAAATGTTATGTGATGTTATAATTAAAAAAGTTAAAGGTTTTTAAACCTTTAGCTTCTTTATTATTTTTATTTCATTGTATAAATCAGTTATTCTAGCTTCTCTTACAACTAAAGCATCTCTATATTCTTGTAAAACTTGATGATAATTTTGAAAATTTTCACCTGCCTGAAAAAGCATTTGAATTCCTTCCTGATAATAATTACGCTTTTTTTGATTACTTGCGGTTTGCATTTTTAGATTATAAGAGTCTATAAGTTCAAGACGTTTAATATTATCTTTTAGGTAATCTAAGTAATCCATAACGCAACTGATTTCATATTTTGTATCATCAATTACAACTTTAAAAAGAACTTTTAAAAGTTTAGGGCTAATCTTTCCAACTTTAGAGTTTTCTGAAAGTTGCCCTAAAGCAAATACTTTTTCGCAATTTACA
>CAMGAZ010000266.1 GCA_946008205.1 uncultured Clostridium sp.
GTTTAAAGGAATACAGAATGATAAGGATTTTATATCAAAACAAGATAAGTTAATAGATTATGAAAAATTATAAGAAATAATTTTAAAGTACTTGACAAATCTATGAAAATGGTGTAAAGTATATAAGCATTACAAAATTAACAAAATTGTTATGTAGGCCTTGCGAAAGGAAAGTGATAAAATGGAAAAGAAAGTTCAAATTGGAATGCTATGTGAAATATATGGAAAGCTCTTAACAAAAAGACAACTAAGTATATTAAATGATTATTGCAATGAAGATTTTTCTTTAACAGAAATTGCTGAAAATAACCATATAACAAGGCAGGCTGTTAACGACATTGTTAAGAAAGGAGAAAGTAAGCTTTTGGAATATGAACAAAAGCTAGGGATTATGAAAAAGACAATAGATCAAGAAAAGCAAATCCAGAATATTCTTTCGGAACTAAGTAAGATTACAGATACTTCATCTGATAAGAAGGTTGAAAAAATCTTAAATAGCGTAAGAAAAGAATTAATTAGCTTAAGCTAATAGCTTGTTTTGAATTTTACAATAGATATATGGAGGGTTTAGAATTTGGCTATTGAAGGACTATCTTCTAAATTGCAAGAATTTACAAAGAAATTAAGAGGGAAAACAAGAATTACAGAATCTGATTTAAAAGAAATGTTAAGAGAAGTAAAGCTTGCATTATTAGATGCCGATGTAAATTACAAAATAGTAAAAGAATTTACAGCAAGTATTCAAGAAAAAGCTCTAGGCCAAGATGTTTTAAAATCTTTAACTCCTGGACAACAAGTTGTTAAAATAGTAAAAGATGAATTAGTGGAGCTACTTGGAGGGATGGAAGCAAATATTAACTTTAGTCCTAATCCTCCAACAATAATAATGCTAGTTGGACTTCAAGGCTCTGGTAAGACAACAACCGCAGGTAAACTTGCCAATCTACTAAGAAAGGAAGGAAAGAAGCCTTTATTAGTAGCTTGTGATGTATACAGACCAGCTGCTATAAAACAATTACAAGTAGTAGGAGCACAGCTTAACATTCCAGTATTTGCAAACGAAAATTCAAAAGATGTTGTACATATAGCAAAGCAAGCAATGAATATAGCATATTCAAAAATGAATGATGTAATCATATTAGATACAGCAGGCCGTTTACAAATTGACGAAGAGCTTATGAATGAGCTAAAAAATGTAAAAGCGAATGAGCATCCTCATGAGATTCTATTAGTAGTAGATGCGATGACTGGACAAGAAGCGGTCAATGTTGCGAATGGATTCAACGATGCTTTAGGAATTGACGGAGTTATACTTACAAAACTAGATGGTGATACACGTGGTGGTGCAGCCCTATCAGTAAAAAAGGTAACTGGAAAACCAATAAAATTTGCAGGTACTGGTGAAAAATTAAGTGAACTTGAAGTATTCCATCCAGATAGAATGGCATCAAGAATCTTAGGCATGGGTGATGTTCTATCAATAATAGAAAAAGCAGAAGAATCATTTGATCAAGAAGAAGCAGAAAAGCTTACAAAGCAATTAGCAAAGAAAGAATTTGACTTAAACGATTATCTAGCTCAACTAAGACAAGTAAAGAAAATGGGTTCATTCTCATCATTATTAAAAATGATACCAGGAATGGCTGACATAAAAGACCTAAAAGTTGATGATAAAGAATTTGTAAGGATAGAGGCCATCATATGTTCAATGACAGATAAAGAAAGAAGAAATCCTAAAATATTAAATGGACAAAGAAGATTACGTATAGCAAAAGGTAGCGGAACAAGTGTACAGGAAATAAACAGATTTATGAAATCGTTTGAAATGACACAAAAAATGATGAAACAAATGAAAGACAAAAAATCCATAAAAAAGATGATGGGTGAAATGAAAAACATGAACCCAAAAGAACTACAAAAACTGAAAGACTCAATGAAATAATGTACCACGAGTGGCAGTTTGTCCAAAAAGGAACAGCTCAAAACGATACAACGGTACAATAAAATTAGTTTTTAATATTTTTTCTTGGGACCAATTAGGGACAGGTGGGACCATTAAGAACCGTCCCTAGTGGTCCCAAGGGAAATGTTTTAATAAATAGTATAAACTTTGCGGAGGTGAAAATAAATGGTAAAAATAAGATTACAAAGAGCAGGTGCAAAAAAAGCTCCATTCTATCACATTGTAGTTGCTGATTCAAGATCTCCAAGAGATGGAAGAATAGTAGAAAAAATTGGAACATATGATCCAATGACAAATCCAGCAACAATCAAATTAGATAAGGAAAAAGTTGCAGCTTGGATTAAGAATGGTGCAAAACCAACAGATACAGTAAAAGCTTTAATTGAAAAAGCACAATAATATTTAAAAAATATTGTGAAAAGAAAGGCAAAATTGTATGGAAGAAATTTTAAAAACAATAATTGAAAATCTTGTGGACCAAAAAAATCAAGTTCAAATTACAAGAGTTGACGATGAAAAAGGAGTACTTCTTAAAGTAAAAGTCGCAGATGAGGATATGGGCAAGGTTATTGGAAAACAAGGAAGAATTGCAAAGGCAATAAGAACTGTTATGAAGGCTGTTACATCTAAAGAGCATAAAAAAGTTGGAATTGTATTTGAGGAATAAGTAATGGATAAATATTTAGAACTTGGTCAAATTGTAAATACATTTGGAATTAAAGGACAAGTAAAGGTAATGCCTTTTACAGATGATATAAAGAAGTTTGACAAATTAAAAGAAATATACATTGAAAAAAAACATGAATTAAAGTTATTCCAAATTGAAAAAGTAAATTATAGCAAGAATATGGTTATTCTTAAATTGAAAGGAATTGAAACTCCAGAAGAAGCAGAAAGGTTAAGAAATAGCTATTTGAAAATAAATAGGAAAGATGCAAAAAAGCTCCCTGAAGGGACATATTATATAGCTGATTTAATAGGATT
>CAMGAZ010000267.1 GCA_946008205.1 uncultured Clostridium sp.
TTTTGTGCTATTTTCTCCGGTGTTTTGCATTTTTTCAGAGATATTTAAAGGTTTTCTGCCTACATGTTTTACGTGCCCTTGAATGTTTTTAAGTACAGGGTCTAACCTATCTTCAAACATGTCATAACATTCTGCACAACCTAATAACCCAGTTTTTATAAAATCATTGTAAAATTCTCCACAAGAATTACATTGGTTACTATTTTCTTTCATAAAGCTTGGTAATAATTGTTCATCGTTAAAGAAGTCGTCTAAAAAATTAGAGAAATGTATTGGCATATTAATTTTGAAATTCTTTATACCCATTTTTTCAGCGCACTCCTCGCATAATATCATTTCTTTTTTTACACCATTTACTATTTGGGTGTATCTCACATTTGCTTCATTTTTCCCACAATTTTGACATAACATAATAATCAACCTCCTAATTAATCTTCAACAAGATTTAATAACATATTTTTAAAAATATTTGCTCTTAATTTATCTTTTTCTTTTTGTTCTACAGTGAGAACATTGTCACTAGTTGCCACTTTTAGCAACTTTGCTTCATTTTTAGTAATCATGTTATATGATAGGAAATTACTAATAAATATGCTCACTTCCTGTGCTGTTATTGCATCTCCCACACTAGATATTATATGCATTAAGTAATTGCTTTTGGTAATGTTAATTTTAGTAATGGTTATATGTCCGCCACCGCCACGCTTGCTTTCTACATAATACCCTTGGGCTGGCTTAAACCTAGTTGATATAACATAATTTATTTGTGAAGGAACACAGTTAAATTTTTCTGCTAGGTCATTTCTTTGTATTTCTATACTATTTTCTTCATCGAATAAATCTTTTATAAAATCTTCTATCATATCTGATATTCTCACTTATAATCGCCTCTTTTCTTATTAAGTCATGCATATTATTTTTGACTTTGACTTTCTTTGACCTATGTTTATATTATAGCACCTTTATTTTTAAAGTCAATACTTTTTTTACTATTTTTTTCTTTTGGTCATCTCATCCAGTTCTTTTGCCCTCGTCTTCTGCTTATTAAGACCTAGCCATGCAAAGTACGAGGAAATAAATTCCCCATACATAGTTGTTCCCTCCCCTTTTATAAGCTCATCAAAATGCTCTAGCTCCTTATTTTCTTTGTCATTAGTTTCTTTATCATTATTAAGATTATTAATGGCTTCGTTCTTATTCTTTTCTTTTTCTCTTATGGATTTATCTTTATAAATATCTATATTTTTATTCATAAAAAATGCACCTCATAAATTTTTATTTATTTTGTGCATTTTGTGTTTTTCTTATTCTTTTATTTCATTATTACGTATTTTTCTAATGCTTCTGCAACGCCATCATTGTTATTGTCGCTTACAACTACGTCGGCAAAGTCCTTCATATATGGAGCGCTGTTTTGCATAATTATCCCTAGACCAGCATTTTCTATCATTTCTTTGTAATTCATATTGTATCCTATAGCAACTATCTCACTTTGATCAATTTGCAAGCCCTCAGCAAGTTTTTCTATAGCTCCCCATTTATCTACACCTTTACTTGTAATTTCTGTATAATAATATTCTACTTTCATCTCTTCTGTTCCACATTTGATATATTTTCTGGCCATGTGTTGCAAATCTAGTACGTCTACGTTTTTTACCTCTCTTAATTTTCTTATAATTGAATCAAAAATTATTTTACTTTCATCACAAACAGTAACTTTCAATATTTGTATGTCAGGGTTTTCCTCTACATATTTATAAATGTTATCAATTATCTTAATACTAGTTTTCTTATCATCTGGAACTTTTTTATTTTCATTATTATAAAAAGATATATTATAGTTCATTGACTTTGAAATTGTTAAAGACTCTGTATAAATGTTAAAGAATATACTATTATCTTCGCATATTTTTATAATTTGTAAAGCCTTTTGCATATCAATAAATATATCTTATAATATTTTATCATTTTTAATAACATATAATACAGACCCATTTCCGCATATTGCATAATTGTTAGCTCCAACCTCATTTGCATAACTTCGAGCTGACGAAATTGGCCTTCCAGAGGCAATTATAACTTCAGTTCCTTGTTCCATTGCCTTTTTTATAGCTTCTTTGTTTCTTTGTGATATTTCTCCATATGAATTTAGTAAAGTCCCATCCAAATCTATTGCTACTAATTTATACATATTTTTTTAATGATAATTAATTCTTATCATTTTCTCCTTCCTATATTTTAATAGACATATTATATCATATTATAAAAATTTTAAAACACTTTTTACTAAATCTTTTAAATATGCTCATTACAAAAAATTACCAGTTTATTTTAATTTTTTTAGAGCAACATATATATTGAAAAAGCAGAAAGTTTTTTCAATATATTCACATTCTAGGAGGTGAAAATTATGGCACATTCATCAAGCAATAGCAATTATAAAGTAGTTCCAGAAGCTGCTGATGCATTAAACAAATTTAAATATGAAGTAGCTAGTGAAGTTGGTGTAAATCTTAAGGATGGATACAACGGAGATATCTCTGCAAGAGATGCTGGTAGAGTTGGTGGAAACATGGTTAAGAAATTAATACAACAAGCTGAAAGCCAAATGAAATAGTTTTAGTTTTGTAATTATATATTAATTATATAAACTATTATTATTAGACAGGATTTTAAGTTTTGTTTTATATATTTTATTGTTTAGATAATTATTTTTTAGATTATTTAAGCTATAAGATACATAGGGCAGGATTTAATATCCTGCCTATTATTATGAAACTTTTACTATTCTATATTTAAATTCTTCATATTTTTCCAATGAATTTTTTAATAATGTTTGATAATCTTTTGAGTTTTCTTTATATCTTGTTTTGCAAAATGCATGATCTAAGCTGGTATATTTTATGTGTTTTGTTTTTTTCGTATTATACTGAATTA
>CAMGAZ010000268.1 GCA_946008205.1 uncultured Clostridium sp.
ACTCATTCCACTATTTGTAGTTTCATATTCGGAATAACTGTCTGATGCAAATACTGTTTCAAACAAAAATCTGTATACACTCGGGATTGCATAAAGTGCTATCGTTCCAACTATTGATGTAATTGTACCTATATTAAAAAGTTTTCCACGAGTAATTAAGAATATGACAGCACATATCAATACTGATTTATGAAACTGCATGCACAGTATAACTATTGCAATTAAAGCTAGATCATTTTTGATAGTTCTTTCTTTTTTTGCCCAACTTTCCCATGCTAAGCAAACAACTCCGGCAACAATAAACTGACGAAGTCCATTCATTGAGTCAGTCCATATCTGACACAAAAAAATCATCAATCCAAATGGTACATCAATACAATTACTATATATAAATTTTATAAAACACGCATTAATAACTATCGATGATATTATAAACAATATTTGCGGATCTGATGTGATTCTATTAAGAATCGCCATAAAATAAATAAATCCAGTTTCAATATTACCTACTTGCCCATCGTGTACGGTTGAAAAATCTGGAGCAGTATAATTATACATTAAAATATAATCTCCAGTATCTATAAAAGAGGTTCTGCATGCCGCAATAATAGTAATTGGTAAAAAGAACGCAAATCCAAGTATCTTACTATATCTGTATTCTTTTATCAATCCTTTTTCGTTAATTGGTTGCGGTAGTCTACTTTTAAAAATTCCAACCAATATCATCACGACCATATCAATATAAAATGCAAAATATACCCATTGGTATCCTTTTGTAAGCATAAATTATTCTCATCTTTCTATCGTCTTAATAAAACATATAACCATTGTGGAATTAATCCAACAGCAATTGGCTTAAATATAAAAATTCTTTTTATCATAGGAATTTTTAAGGCTTTGTAGCCCTCTTTTCTTACCCATGCTTCATTCATTCTTCTTTTAAAGGTTCTTCTCTTAGCAGCACCTCGGCCATCAAACATATCATAAAGTGGATTTTCAAGCATAAAGCCTTTATAACCCTTTGCGTACAATCTAAACCACAAATCGTAATCTTCAACACCAAGTGTTTCTGGACGAACTCTATATCCATCAACAGCATCGTATGCTTCTTTTTTAATCATTACTGGTGCATGACAAAACGGAGAACCTTTAACAAAGGACAAATTTGTCGGCTCATAACCATCACCAATTACTGGTTCATCATAATAGCCTTTTTCATCAAATCGTTTCATTGTTGATGAAACGAAGGAATATTCAGGATGCTCCTCTAAGAACTTAATTTGAATTTCAAAACGATTAGGAGCACATAAATCGTCCCCATCCATACGAGCACAATACTCTGCTTTTGCTACCTCTAAGCAATGATTTAAGGTATATGATAATCCTCTATTTTTGTCATTTTGAATTAAAACAATTCTGTCATCATTATTCTGGTATTCTTTTACTATTTCAATAGTATTATCACTTGAGCCGTCATCACAAATAATTAGTTCCCAATCTGTAACTGTTTGTGCTTGAATAGACTCAATGCTTTTGCCTATTGTTTCAGCACAATTATATGCTCCCATTAAAACGCTGATCTTTGGCATTTTATTCTCCAATTAATTCATCTCTATGTTTCTTCAAATATTCAAACAATTTATTTTGTTCAAAATTATCTTCAACAAATTTTTGTGCGTTTTTTCCAAGCTTCTCTCTCAATTTATCATCGAGAATAAGCTTTTCCATTTTCTCTTGAAGTGATGAAGCACTCTTAACTACGCAGTCAAGACCTGTTTCATTTGGAACAATAGCATCAATTTGACCGGGAACATTTGAAACAATTGCTGGAAGCGCCATTGCTTCAGCCTCGATAACAACTAAGCCAAAGCCCTCGCGATAGCTTGGTGCAATAAAAACATCTGATGCTGCATAATATCTTTCAACATCTGAAACACCACCTGTAAATATAACCTTGCCGCTTTTTTCTGCTTTTTTCATCAGTTCATCATTAAGGGAACCGCTATCGTCCATTCCGCCCATAACAATAAGTCTTACATTGTCATACCTATCTGAGAGATTTGTAAATGCTTCTAGCAATTCATTGATACCCTTATCTGCTGTTAATCTTGCAGCAAAGGAGAACACAATATCATTTTCCGCAATACCATACTGTGTTCTAATTTCGTTATTCCATTGTTCTTTCTTTGAAACATCAAACTTTGTTAAATCGACACCACTTGCACTGCCGTTCCAAATAACACAGCTTCTGTCCACTGTATAAAGTTTTTCTTCAAGTGAGAAATCTCTAATATTATCGCTTTCAACCTCGATAAATGTTGAATTATCACAAGTGATTTTTTCAAGCTTCTTAAACAAAGCTCTTTTCCAACCCTCAAATCCCATATATCTAATGCCCCATTGACAATATAGTCTTACTGGAACATTAGTTCTTTTTGCGGCAATCGATGTATAAAACGCAGCATTTGGAGTTGAATACTGAACTATATCAAACTTCTCTTTTTCTAAAACTGTTTGAATTTGCTTGATAGATTCAAACATCGAAAGGCTTATGCCTCTTTCCATTTTAACCGGAAAATAATGAACAAAATCTGGCACATCCTCATACGCTTCTGGCTCATCAGCACATATAAGTGAAATATCGTATTCACCGGTTTCGTATAGATAGTGGGATAACTGCTTTAAAAAAGCCTTATATGTCATATAAATAGTTGTTACAAAACAGATTCTTTTCATATTAATACCCTATTTCACTTTATTTTTTTAACTGGTACTCCAACATAAGTGCCACTATCTGTTATATCCTTAACAATTACCGAACCCGCACCAATAACACAATCCGATGCAATATTAATCACTTGCTTTGTGCAAGCACTAGCTCCAATATGAGTAGACTTACCAATTGTTACAACACCAGCAAGAGTTGCATTTG
>CAMGAZ010000269.1 GCA_946008205.1 uncultured Clostridium sp.
CTTTTGGAGAGGTTAAATCGTCCTCTTTTGAATGAATTAATAGTATTGGAACATTAATTTCTTTAAGTTTTTTACGAACGACTTTTGAAAGTTTAAGAAGTTCATAAATCGCACTCATTGGAAAATAATTCATTCCAACATCTGATTTTTCCAAAAGTTTTTTCACTATTTTTCTTGTTTTTAGGTTTTTGATTCCATGAGGTTCACATTCCGGATAGTTATAATAGAATCGTATCATAGTAGATAGTGCTATTGGCATTAAAAAACTATACCAAGGTAATCTCCAACCATCTAAAAATAATGTAGTTGATAAAGAAACGATACCTGAAACTTTCTCACCGTATTTTTCAGCAATCCCTAAAGCTAATACCGCACCAAGACATAGACCTGAAACAAAAACATCGTCATATTTGGAGTTTAAGTATTCAAATCGTTCATAGGCAAAATTTAACCAATCTTGATACGTAACAGTGTATATTTCTTCAACTTTGTCGCCATGTCCAGGTAAACAATCTGCATACACGTCATAACCTTTTGCAAACAAAAATTGACCATATTTTTTGAGTTCAAAAGGACTACCCGTCATTCCATGAAAAAGCAGAATAGCTTTTTTACATGGAGTTTCATGTATTAGTTCAAAATTCAAAGACACTATTTTGTTAACCTGCTAAATAATTGATCTAGTAAGTCTATTGCCATATCAATTTCATCATCTGAAATGTATAACTGCGGAACTAACGTGATGATGTTCTTGTAGAAACCACCATTATTAAGAACAAGACCACATTTTTTGCCATTGTATGACAAATCACCTTTTAAGCCTTCTTCTTGCATAGCATCACAAAGTTCTCTGTTTGGTGTTATACCATCTTTTTGAGTTAATTCAATTCTTAGAGCAAAACCAATACCACCGACATCACCAATACAATCGTATTTTGATTTCAAGTAGTTTAATCCGGCTTTGAATTTGTTACTCTTTCTTGCTATTTCAGATTCAAGTTGATTTTGTTCTTCTTCAACAATAGACATAACCTCGTGAGCAGCTCTTACCCCAAGAGGATTTGAGCAGTATGTTGAGTGAGCACTACCTGGAGTGAACACATTTGGAGCTATGAACTTTTCTTTAGCCCAAAGACCAGATAATGGGTTCATACCATTTGTAATAGATTTAGCAAATGTCATAACATCAGGAGTTATTCCATAATGCTCAATAGCCCAAAGCTTACCTGTTCTGAACATACCCATTTGGATTTCATCAATAACAAGCATGATTCCTTTAGAATCAAGTATTTCTTTTAATTCTTTAAAATACCATTTTGGAGCTTCAATATAACCACCAGTACCCAAAATAGGTTCTGCAATAAATGCTTTATATTCGCTTTCTCCGGTTTTTGGGTCATAGAATGATTTATATTCGCTATCAAAGTTTCTAGCAAACTGTTTTACGCAGAAATGATTACAAGATTCACATTTCATGCCGTAAGGACATCTGAAACAGTATGGGAATGGAACGAATTGAGCTCTATCTCCAAAATGCCCGTATTTTTCTCTGTATCTAAAGCTAGAAGTAACTGCTGTTGCAGCCATTGTTCGACCATGATATCCACCTTGAAATGCGAACATGCCATTTCTTTTTGTATAGTTTCGAACGATTTTTATAGCATCTTCTGTAGCTTGAGCTCCACCAACGTTAAAATGAACTCTGCCTTTTTCTCCAAAACGTTCGTAGTTTAAATCTGCAATTTTCTTTGATAATAAAGCTTTGTAGTCATATAAAAATTTAGGAGTAAGAAGTCGTAAACTCTACAAATCATCCAATACAAGATCAAAAGATATTCTATTCCAATTAAAAACTACCCGTTATCCGCTACGCAGATGTCTGATGTGCCATCTCCAATGTAATAAATTTCTTTATAATTTTGTCTTAGATTTTTTATTACATTACATTTACATGTTCCTGAATGCTTTATGCAATCGCTATTTTGGTTTGAAAAAGATATTAAAAATTTGTCATTTTTAAATTCAGCATGGTTTGAAACAATTTTGATATTTTCAATATCATGTTTTTGTAAAATTCTGTTAATAAAATAATCTAATCCATCGCTAAGAATTAAAAAATCAACATTATTTTTCAAGCGAACTTTGTTAAATTCTTCAAAATAATCATCAATTTCTATTGTTTCTACAAATGAATCAATTAATTCCGGCGATAAATTGTTTACTAAATCAAACTGTTTTTGCAGGCATTCAGCAGAACCAATTTCTCCTTTGACCCATTTATCCTCAATAACTAACCATTCTTTATCGGCATACAACTCCAAAAACGTAGATAAAGTATCTTTTTTCGTAATTGTGCCATCGAAATCACTAACAATAATTTTTTCTTTCATTTAGCTATTGTATCATGAGTTATGTTTATCTTATAATCAAAATATTATGAAAACGATTATTTTTATATTTGGAACAAGACCAGAAATTATTAAACTGGCACCAGTAATTTTAGAACTAAAAAAGTATCCGCAAGATTACAATGTCTTGATTTGTAATACAGAACAACAAAAAGAATTGTCAAACCAAACGCTTGCATACTTTGGTTTAAAAGCTGATATTAATCTTGATTGCATGAGAGAAAACCAATCTCTAGCAGGAGTTCAGACTAAGATTTTGACCTCTTTAGATGAAGTGTTTAATACTCATGAAATAGATGCAACTATTGTACAAGGTGATACAATGACTGTTTTATGTGGTGCTTTAGCAAGCTTTTATCATAAAGTCCCAGTTTATCATGTGGAAGCCGGTTTACGTTCTTATGATATATATGAACCGTTTCCAGAAGAAGTTATGCGTCAAATGACTAGTCGTGTTGCAGAAATTCATTTTGCTCCAACTGAGGTTAATAAAACTGCATTATTAAAGGAAAATATT
>CAMGAZ010000270.1 GCA_946008205.1 uncultured Clostridium sp.
GCCTATCGCCGAGGAAAAAAAACCTCTTTGAGCAATATCTTCTTTCATAGCTTAGGCGGTTTTTTCAAAATGTTTATTATGAGAGTTGGTTTCTTGGACGGCTGGATGGGTGTGTATATGTGTTTTAACCATTTTTTCTACACGATGTTGAAGTACCTGAAACTTTATGAATTACAGAGATCGGAGAAATAATCATGCGCGTAGCTATCTTAGAAACAGTTAAGACAACAGGTGGTTTTGAACAAGAATTTGATAGGCTTATTATTCGAGAACTTCAAAGACAAGGCCATGATCCAATCCTTTATCTGCCCGAAAATAGTAGCTTGCCGGTTGATTTTGGTATTCCTATTGATTATGTACGAGGCGGAGAGATTGTTGACTATGAAGGAGCAGGTCATCTCAAAAAGATTTGGTTGTCTATCCAGAGGGAACACCGACGTATCAATTGGTTCGATTCAGCATATGAAAAGGCCTGTCGGCATGAAGTTGATGCGATTATACTTACAACAGCAACGTATCGATATTTACGTTCTCTCCATAAGAGTAAATTGAAAAATAGCCCTATTCCGATTATTTTTATTTTTTTAGGCGTCAATCCACAAGAGAAGCCTAAATTCCTAAAACAAGCTCGGAAATGCAAGCCGTACAGTAATATCAAGTTGAAAGTGACAACGCTTCGAGATGATTTTAAAGAGGATAATGTACCGAATGTCGAACTTATAAAACCGCCAACCTTGTTGCCGGAAGGGATTGCAGTAAATCCAATATTGACATATAAAGAACCCATTCGTATCGGTTTCTTTGGCCATTATCGCAAAGGTGAAAAAGATATTGATGGTATCATTCATGCTTTTTTGCGATGTGATTTAAATCATGAGGCAGAGTTTGTTGTTCAGGCAGCACCTACTGGCCCCGATGATCAAAAAGATATGAACCGTATCATGCGGAAATACGGGAAGGAGCCATCCGTAAGGTTTATAAAAGGAAAAGTTTTTGGTAAAGCGTGGTATGATCTACTTCAGAGTGTAGACGTATTGTTCCTCCCCTATAGCAATCCACGTTATCTTTATAATTGGAGCGCTGTATATTTCAATGCAATAGCGTTATATAAACCTGTTTTGACAACCGCTGTACTAAATCCAGAAATCTTACGGGAGTATCGGATTGGCAGCGAAGTAGATATAAATAATCTTGATACTTTAACAGAACAAATGCATGACTTCTTAGTCGGATATAAACAAATGTTATCGATTTATCAAGAAAATCTAAATCGTGTAAATAAAGATTTTAGTACGCAGATATTTATAAAGAATGTACTAAAATAATATATAAGAGTGGGTGCAAAGATATGTCTAAACAGTTCAATAATATATTAGTGAATGCATTAGTTAATCTCGGTGATGTAGTATTGACAACGAGCGCAATCAGCTTGTTGCGGAAGGCCTATCCTGATGCTAAGATTACTATGTTGGTTAAACCTGTTGTTCGAGAGGCTGTTGAAAATAACCCCGTGATAGATGATGTGATTGTCTTTGATTATAAGGCTAAGCAGAATTCCTTTCATAAAATGATGGATATGGTTAAGCTCATTAAATCACGTCATTTTGATTTAAGTATCTCATTCGACCGGAAGTTGCGGCCTGCCTTGTTGTGCTGGCTGGCTAGGGTTCCGGTAAGGATAGGGCCAGATCGTGTTTTTGAGGATAAGCCTAGCCGCGTAACGCTTTTATACACAAAAACAATACCTATTACGCATGACTTAGCTAACACACTTCAAGCTGAGACATATCAATCGATTGTCAGAGGTTTTACTGGACAACGAATTCATGAGCACCACGTATTTGAACGTATGATGCCTGAAAATGAGAAAAAAGCTGATGCGTTATTAAAATCCGTACCTAAAAAAAAGAAATATATTGCACTTTGTGTTAAAGGCACATTTCCTTTGAAAACATGGCCAAAAGAATATTTTGTTGAAACAGTGGATAAATTGAATGAAAAATATGATGCTAGTTTTTTTATCGTTGGAGCTCCTAATGATAAATCTTATGCAGATGAAGTTATCGCTGCCATGCATATTCCAGTAGCTAATTTTTGCGGTAAAACCAATTTAGTTGATTTAGCGGCACTATTAAAAAAATCAGATCTTTTTGTGACAGTTGATACTGGGGCCACGCATATTGCTGCTACCACTGGGGTTCCTATGATTACAATGTATGGCTGTACAAGTCCTAATCGGTGGCACCCTATCAATCGGAATGCGCGTGTATTGACGTCGAATGAACTATGTTGTCCATGTACCTATAGAGCCGATGAGTGCCCCAGTAATCCAAAACCTGACTGCTTGTGGAACGTCACTCCAGCGGCTGTTCTGAAAGAATGTGAATCGATCTTCAAAAATTAAAGCAGTAAATTGCTATTCTCAATGAATGTTTTAGAAAATCATTTGCTAAGACTTATAGAAGGTATATAATGAAAGTATTGCTCATCATTTTTTCTATAAATGAACAAATTCTACATATAAAAAAAAATTTACAATCACTGGGCTGCGAAGTGGAATGTATATATTCTGATTCATATCAACAGGTTTGCCCTTATTATATGAAAAAATTAGATAAAATGGGGATTCATATAGGACGAGATAGATACTTAGAATGTATACGTTTATATCTGCATAAATTAATGACAGAGTTTTGCCCAGAGATTGTTTTATTTGTTAATACTCCTAAAAATGTCATGGATGTATCAGATATTAATTATATAAAGCAACGAGCTAAAACTATTTGTTGGTTTGTTGATGGAATAGCTGATCATCAAGAAATACTAGGATATCTAAACGATTTCGATAAGATATATGTATTTCAATATAGAGATATTGCGTACTTGAATCGTATCAATTTTCAAGAAACATATTTGCCGTTT
>CAMGAZ010000271.1 GCA_946008205.1 uncultured Clostridium sp.
TTTGCTGGTTTTCTTGGCATGTTTTTCCTCCTTTGTTTTACGCTCAAATAAAATCTTATTATATACTATAACAAAACTAAAATAAATTCAATAGAAAAAGAAAAAATAAAATTAAAAAAATTATCAAAAAATGTTTACATTTGTTTTTTTTTTGTATACAATATATCATGTTAGAAATTATGCGAATAATATACTAAAGAGAATTATGTGAAGGGAGAACTATCTAAATGAAAATTTTAATGCTAACATGGGAATATCCACCAAGGATTGTAGGAGGTATAGCAAGGGTTGTTCATGATTTATCAAAGAGATTGATTAAAGATGGACACGAAGTAACGGTTGTAACTTATAGGGATAATACAAACGTACCAGAATATGAAAATGATAAAGGAGTAAATGTATATAGAGTAGACAATTACATGATACATCCAAATAACTTTATAGACTGGATAATGCAACTAAACTTTAATTTAGTATCAAAAGCAACAGAAATTATAAACAAAGAAGGTGGATTTGACGTAATACATGCCCATGATTGGCTAGTAACATATGCAGCAAAGACTTTAAAGAATGCATACAATATTCCCATAGTAGCTACGATACATGCTACAGAAGCAGGTAGAAATAGCGGAATTCATGACGAAACACAAAGATACATAAATGATACAGAATGGCTTTTAACGTATGAAGCAACAGAAGTAATAGTAAATAGCAATTTTATGAAGAATGATATACATAGATTATTTGGATTACCATTTGAAAAAATAAATGTAATACCAAATGGAATTAACTTATCTAACTTCACAGGAATCGAAAGAGATTACGACTTTAGAAGACAATACGCAATGGACAATGAAAAAATTATTCTATATGTAGGATGACTTGTATACGAAAAATGAATTCAACATTTAATTGCAGCAATGCCTAAATTACTATCAAACTACCATGATGCTAAATTAATAATAGCAGGTAGAGGCGGAATGATGGATGAACTAAAGGCTGAAGCTAGAAATTTAGGATTAGGCAATAAGGTTTACTTTACTGGCTACCTAGATTCAAAACAAGTTCAAAAAATGTATAAATGTGCAGATGTTGCGGTTTTCCCAAGTACTTATGAGCCATTTGGAATAGTTGCTCTAGAGGCAATGCTTGCAGGAGTACCAACAGTAGTATCAGACGTTGGAGGCTTAAATGAAATAGTAAATCATGGAGTTGATGGAATGAAATCATATGCCGGAAATCCTAATTCAATAGCTGACTCTGTAACAGCACTATTATATGATCATCAACTTGCAGCAAATGTATCTAAGAAAGCAAAGCAAAAAGTAAAAGAACAATTTAACTGGGAGAAAATTGCACAAGATACACACTTTACATATGAAAAAGCAATTTGCCAAACGATGGCAGAGAAGCAAGCAAGACAAATGCTTCAAGAAAAAGCAAAAAAAGCGGAAAAAGCAGAAAACTCTCAAAAAGAGATTACGAACTTATTAAACTTCAAAAAGAGACACGCATATGCATAGCTTAAGGAGGATTAAATCTATATGAATATATACGACACAGTTAACAAACTAGCAAAAGAAATAAAAGGGTCTAAAGAATACAAAGAGTATAGAAAATTAAAAACACATATAGAGGAGAATCCAGAGCAAAAAGAAAAAGTTGAAAATTTTGAACATTTAAGATATAAAATACAAGTAGAAACAATGCAAGGTAACAATGCGAATACTGAAGAAGAAAAAATAATGTTACAAGAAAAATATGCAGAACTATTAAAAGATGAAGAAATAAAAAAATACTTTGATGCTGAAATGCAATTTAATGTTATGATAGCTGACATAAACAAAATAATAGCAGAAGCAATAAAAGATGTTTTATAAAAAGAATTTTCATCGAAACATTAAAGATAAGCGAGAATAAAAAGATTGAGAAAAGTTTAAATTGAAAGATTTAGACTTTTCTTTGTATGTTGATTTTAAGTACAATTGAAGAACCGTTTTATAAGCAATTGCAGTATAAAAAACGGATGACGACAGTTTATAAATTAACGTAAATTTAAAATAATGATTGACATATACAAACAATTGTTCTATAATGATGCAAGAATAATAAATTATTATATAGGAGATGATATTATTGAATAAAAGTAATAGAACATTTGAAGATATAAAACATATCGATGAGAGTGGAATTGAATTTTGGTATGCGAGAGAGCTTATGAAGATGTTAGAATATAGCAAATGGGAAAACTTTGAAAAAGTAATTGATAAAGCAAAGTCGGCCTGTGAAAATAGTGGTGTTAGTGTAATTGAACATTTTCCTGACGTCAGGAAAACGATAAAAATGCCTAAAGGTGCGGAAAAAATAATTTCAGATTATAAACTAACTCGTTATGCATGTTACTTAATTGCTCAAAACGGAGATAGCAGAAAGAAAGTTATAGCATTGGCACAAACATATTTTGCGGTTCAAACAAGAAAGCAGGAAATTACACAAAAAGAATATAGCATGTTAACTGAAGATGAAAAGAGATTTTATCAAAGAAATCTAACTAGAAAAGGAAACTATTCGCTTAATCAAGCTGCGAAAAATGCTGGAGTAAAAAATTTTGATAAATTTCATAATAGTGGATATAAAGGTTTATATAATGGAGAAACTGCAGACGATATAGCAAAAAGAAAAGGATTAAGATATAGAGAAAATATTTTAGATAATATGGGAAGTGAAGAACTTGCAGCTAATCTATTTCGTATTACACAGACTGAATCAAAGCTAAAAAAGGATCATATCTGTGGGGAAAAAGAGGCTGATAAAACTCATTATAACATTGGTAAAAATATCAGAGAAGTTATAGAAAAAAATGGTGGAACGATGCCTGAAGATTTACCTACACCTAAGAA
>CAMGAZ010000272.1 GCA_946008205.1 uncultured Clostridium sp.
GTAGAAGGTCTAGAGGAATGGGTTAAAGATAAGCAGGAACATGGAATAAAATTTTGCATTTTATCTAACACAAATAAAAAAAGAAAAGCTGAAAGAATGTCTAAAATATTGGATATGCCATATGTATATTTTGCAAAAAAACCACTCAAATTTGGATTTGAAAAAGCAAAGAAAATATTGAAAGCAGATAACGCTTTCAATATTGCAGTGGTAGGTGACCAAATATTAACAGATGTTTGGGGCGCAAATAGATGCAAAATGTATTCAATTCTAGTAGCTCCTCTAAAAAACAGTGATATTTGGGTTACAAAATTTAATATATTATTAGAAAAGCAAATATTAAAAAAATACTTTAAAGAAAATAATATAGAAATGAAAAACAAATGTGAAAAATAAGAAGAGGTATTTAAATGTATATTAATAACATAAATATATTATATTACTTATTTATTGGAATTATAGGGTTATGCGTAGGGCAGTTCGTGTCATGGTGTGTAATTAGGTTACCTGAATATAGAAAAGTTTTTGTAAAAGAATTCTTTACTATATATTTAAGGAATGAAAAGCCTAAATACATATATATGATAGTAACTTCACTATTGTTTGTAGGGGTATTATATTTATATGGTCTTCGATTAAAGACCTTAGCATATATAATATTGATACCAATGTTAATATGTGCTCTTGCAATTGATTATAAACTAAAAATTATTCCTAATAGATTAAACCTTACAATATTTGAAGTTGGACTTGTTTTTACATTTATTGAAGGAATTATAAATATAAATATAGCTATTGATATGCTATTAGGAATGATAGCCGGAGCGGGAATCTTTTTGTTTATAACTTTAGTTGGCGGATTAATCGCTGGCAAAGAGGCTATGGGATTCGGAGACGTGAAACTGATGGGAGCATTAGGTCTTTTCTTTGGATGGAGGACAATAATAATAATTTCGCTTATAGCTTTCTTACTAGGGGCAATAATTGGGGTGATTTTAATAATTTGTAGAAGAAAAAAAGGAGACGAGTACATACCTTTTGGACCTTTTATAGTTATAGCGGCAATAATTGCAATTTTTGTACCATTTAATATACTATTATTGATAATGTTAAAGATATTCACATTAGGAACGTACAACATGAAAGCGTTAAAATAATATCTTAAAATATAAAATATGGAATAATAAATAGAGAAGAGAGGATATCTATGAATAGTAATATTCGTTGGCTAAGAGACAAAATAAGAATGTTGGACATGCAAGGGATAGTAATATCAAATCCTATAAATGTTAAGTATTTAACAGGAATAGATGCTGAGGGAACATTTTTAATAACACCAAAAGAAAATATTTATATAACAGATGGAAGATATATTGAAGAAGTAAACAACACACTAACTTTAAACGATGAAATTGTAGTTTACGATATGAAAGATTTATCAAGAGACGATTATGAGAATTTCTTTCTTTTCTGTGAAAATGTTGGCTTTGAAGAAGAATATGTCACATACTCAAAATATAAAGACTTTATGCATAGATATAAAATAAACAATTTAGAGGAAACAGAAGGAATAATAGAAAAGCAAAGGATGATTAAAGATCCAGAAGAAATTGAACTTATTCAAAAAGCTTGTCAAATAACAGATGAATGCTTTAATCATTTAAAAAGTTACATAAAAATAGGGTTGACAGAAAAACAAATTGCAAAAGAGATAGATGAATTTTTTATAGAAAATGGAGCAGAAGACGTTTCTTTTGACACAATTGTAGCTTCAGGGAAGAATTCTTCAAAACCACATGCAGTGCCAACAGACAAAAAAATAGAAGCAGGAGACCCAATTACAATAGATATGGGATGCAAATATCATGGATACTGTTCTGATATGACAAGGACGATATTTGCAGGATATGTTCCAGAAGAAATAAAACCAATATACGAATTAGTATTAAAAAATCAGAAGCAAGTAATAAATGAAATGAAAGAAGGAGTAAATCTAAAAATAGTGAGCAGAATGGTAGAAAATGATTTTAAACTACATGGATATGATTTAATCCATGCTTTGGGTCACGGAGTTGGTTTAGAAATTCATGAACTTCCATTTGCAAGTACTAAAGTTGATTTTGCTTTAAAGAATAATATGGTTATTACAGATGAGCCAGGAATTTATATTCCAAATAAATTTGGAGTAAGAATAGAAGATACCGTATTAGTTAATAGAGGAATGGCAACCAGTTTAACGAAATCAGAGAAGGACTATATAGTTGTTGATGCAATTTAATGATTAGGATGTATAGCTACGGGAAAAAGATTGCAAACACTTGATTTTTATTAGAATTTGTAGTATTATTATATAGTCAATTTTTAATAGATAAAATTTATAAAAATATAATAAAAAATGAGAAAGGGGAAATAATAATGGCAAGCGTATATTCAGCAGGCGATTTTAGAAACGGAACAACATTCGAAATGGACGGAAATGTATTCAGAGTAGTAGAGTTTCAACATGTAAAACCAGGAAAGGGATCAGCTTTTGTAAGAACAAAGCTAAAAAATGTAATATCAGGAGCAGTTATTGAAAAAACATTTAATCCATCTGAAAAATTTCCAGCAGCTCAAATAGAGAAAAAAGAAATGCAATATCTATACAATGACGAAAATTTGTATTATTTTATGGATAATGATACATATGAGCAAATACCATTAAATAAAGAGCAAATTGGAGAGGCATTAAAATTTATTAAAGAAAATATGAATGTAACAATGTTATCTTACAAAGGTAACGTATTTGCAGTAGAACCACCAATGTTTGTTGAATTAGAAGTTAAGTATACATAGCCAGGATTTGCTGGAAACACAAATACAACTACTGGAAAACCTGAGACTTTAGAAAAAG
>CAMGAZ010000273.1 GCA_946008205.1 uncultured Clostridium sp.
AGACAATGGCGGAACTGTAGTGATTCCATCATTTGCAGTAGGGAGAACTCAAGAAATACTATATGAACTTAATATGATAAAAGAAGAAAGAGGAAAAGATCCAAAATTCCAAGAAGAATATGAAAAATTAATGAAAGTACCTGTATATGTGGATAGCCCACTTGCAATATCTGCAACAGAGGTATTTAAAGAAAATGAAGATTTATTTGATGATGAAACAAAAGCAATTATGGAGAGGGGAGATAATCCTTTAGAGTTTCCAGGATTGAAATTTACAAGAACTGCAGATGAATCTAAAGCATTAAACGAAAGCAATGAACCATCAATAATAATATCAGCCAGTGGCATGTGCGAAGTAGGAAGAATTAAACATCATTTAAAGCACAATATATGGAATCCAAATAGTACTATACTATTTGTAGGATATCAAGCACCGGGTACATTAGGAAGAACAATAGTAGACGGAGCTCAAAAAGTAAAAATATTTGGAGAGGAATTCAGTGTTAAAGCAAGAATTGAATACATTGAAGGATATTCAGGACATGCCGACCAAGAATGGTTATTAAATTTTGTATATTCATTCATAAAAAAACCAAAACATATTTTCCTAGTACATGGAGAACCAAGTGGACAATTAGTATTAAAAAATAAAATTGTAGACAGTACTCATATCCCAGTTACAATACCTAACTTTGGAGAGAAATATACATTAGATGATAATTTAACAATGGAGAAGAAATACGAAGAACCTATAGGGCAACGATTCTTAAGGTTAGAAGTACTAGATAGAATGGAAACGTTACAAGAAGAAATCGAAGACATGAAGAACATTATAAAAGAAGATATGCTTTCGAAAGATAGAAGTGACGAGGATGTTAATAGAGTTAATGAAAAAATAAAAGAACTAGAAAGAAAGATTGTAGAAATTATCGAAAATAATTAAAAGAGGAGAAACTAATGAGTAATAAATTTTTTAATGATGCAATTATAGGAAATAAAAATATAAGGTCTACTTTTAGCAGTACTGGAGAATTATTAAGGGCATACTATCCAAATGTGGATTTTAAGCAATTTGTAGATTTATTTCATGTAGGAATAAAGGTTAATGATTCTGCCATTATATATTTACATGAAGATATAAATAACAGATATTGTCAATATTACACAGAAAATACTAATATTTTAAATACAGAAATAGAAAATACATATTTTAAACTAAATGTGAGGCAAACAGATTTTGTATTAACAAAGGAAAACGTAATAGTAAAAAAATATACTTTTGTAAATGGAAATAAGCTAGATTTAGATTTGAGATTTCTTGTACGCTCGAAACTACTATCTAACCATAATAACATGGTGTCAGGAAAAGTAATAGATAATGGACTTATACAGTACAACCATGATTTTGCGTTCTGTACATTCTCAAATAGAGAAATTTCAGGGCATAGAATAAACGATACACAAAATTATATAAGGGATGCAATTTTAGAAGATAAAGACTATATTGGAATGTCTGATGATTCTGCTATAAGCTATGACCTAGGCACATTAAAATCTGGAGACCAAATAGATTTTACTTTATTCATATATGTAGAAAATAATAGTAATTTAAAGAATATGGAAGAGCTAGAAGAGAAAATAGAAAATTTAAAAAGAATTGATGCAAATAAAGAATACTCTCAAGTAAAAAGATATTGGATGAATTATTTAGATAAACATGATGGACTAAAAATAAAGGAAAGTAATAACAAAATAGTAAATGATAAAGTAAAAGAAATATATAATCGTACAATATTGTTATTTCCTTTATTGCAAAACGAGGAAACCGGAGGAATTTCTGCGACAATCGAAGTTGATGAAAATAGAGAAAAAAGCGGAAGATATTCATATTGCTGGCCAAGGGACGCAGTGTTTATTGCAAAGGCCTTTGATGATTTAAATATGACGAAAGAAACAGAAAAATTCTACGAAGTATTTTGTAAAAAAACGCAAAGCAAAAATGGAATGTGGGAGCAAAGATTTTATACGGATGGAACATTAGCGCCTTGCTGGGGATATCAAATAGATGAGACGGCAAGTGTTATATACGGAATTTACGAGCACTATAAAGTTACAAAAGATATAAAATTCCTATCAAACAATTTAAAAATGTGTGAAAATGCTATGCACTTCTTACTTAAATACTTAGAAAACATATTTAACGAAAAGGAAGAACAAGACTTAGTAAAAAAAGAAATAGAAGAAAAAGTAAGAGAAGAAGGAAGAGAAAAGGATAAAATTTATAAGCATGCTAGCTACGACTTATGGGAAATGAATGAAGGGGTTCATCTATATTCTATATCAAGCATATATGGTGCGTTTAATGCAATGCTTGGAATATATGAGGTAATAAAACCTAAATATGAAAATAATAGACTAAAGTTAGAGCAAATTTCTAAAAATATTGTAAAAATGGAAACAGAAATTAATAATATAAAGAAATACGTAGAGAAAAATATGTATGACGAAAATACAAAAACATTACGTAGAAATACCCAAGACAATAAAATGGATATCAGTATGATTGGCTCAGTATATCCTTTTGGGTTATTTGGCTCTAACGAAAAGAAGATACTAAATACAGTAGAAAAAATAAACTTAACATTACGTACATATACAGGAGGATATCTAAGGTTCGAGCAAGATAGCTATATAGAAGGAAAGAATCCATGGCCAGTTTCAACTTTATGGATGGCAATGTATTATCTCAAAGCAGGTAATAAAAAAATGGCACAAGAATGTTTTGATTTCGTAACAAATAGTGTATCATCACTAGGTTTTATAGCAGAACAAGTTGACAATAGCACCATGCAACCAGGCTGGATAATTGGACTAGGATGGTCTCATGCT
>CAMGAZ010000274.1 GCA_946008205.1 uncultured Clostridium sp.
GTTGGAATAGAATTTGACATCTCTTGTGATATATCTTTCATTGTGTTTGAAAATCCTTCGCCTACTCCGTAAAGCTAAATTAGTTCCTATCTCATCTTTGAAAACTTTAGAAGGTGAATGTATCCCAAAAAATCCTTTTATTCCATCTAGTATATTACTACACCACTCTTTAACTTTGCCAAGTATCCAATCTTTCGCATTTTTTATACCTTCCCAAATTCCAGAAACAAGATTTTTGCCTACTTCTCCCATATTCGAGAAATAGTTCTTAAATCCATTTACTAAAGAACTAATAATTTCTGGTATTTTACTAATTAATTGTGGAATTGCTTTTATTAATCCAACTCCCAATTTTACTATTAATGTAATACCCATTTCAATTAGTTTAGGTAAATTATTTGTTATTGCATTTATTAATTTTTCTATTATAACTGGAATTTTGTCAATTAATTGTGGTAAAGCATTAATTAATCCTTCTGCTAATCCTATTAATAGTTGTATTCCAGCATCTATTATTAAATCTATATTATCTAATAATGTATCTACAATTAAAATTACAGCATCTATCATTTGTGGTATTAAAGTTGGTAATTGTTGTGCTATACCTTGAACTAATGATACAATTAATTGTATACCCATTTCTATTATTTGTGGTAACATATCAAGTAATGTTGTTAATAATGTACTTATTATTTGATTGGCTCCTTGCATAATTGCAGGCAAATTAGCCATTATTCCTTCCATTAATGTGTTTAAAATTTGTACTCCTGAATCTAATAACATTGGAAGATTTTCGTTTATTTGTTCTATAATTTGTGGTAAAACTGATACTATTCCACTTGCTATTTCTTGAACTCTTGGTAAAATATTTTGCGCAGCTGTTATAACACTATTTGCTAAATTATTTACTAAATTCCCCATATTTTCTGTATTGCCTGTTGCTATTCCAGTTAACATATTTTGCCAAGCTGATTTCATTGCTGATACAGAACCCTGAATTGTAGTGCTTGCTTCTTTAGCTGTTGTTCCTGTTATACCTAATTCTCCTTGTATTACGTGAATTGCCTGATACACATCATTTAAGTTATTAATATCATACTTAATTCCAGTTACTTTTTCTGCATCTGCAAGTAATCTTTGCATTTCAGTTTTTGTTCCACCATATCCAAGTTTTAAGTTATCTAGCATAGTATAATTTTGTTTAGCAAAGCCTTGATATGCATTTTGTATCATTGACATATCTGTGCCCATTTTATTTGCATTATCAGACATATCAGTTATTGCCATATCGGCAACTTTTGCAGATTTTGCAGTATCACCATTTAAACTTTGTAATAAACTAGCTGAAAATGATGTTACAGTATTCATATAATCATTTGCTGATAGTCCAGCAGTTTTGTAAGCATTATTTGCATAATTCTCAACTGTTGATGCATTATCTTTAAATAATGTTTCAACACCGCCCACAAGTTGTTCATAATCCGCATAACTATTTAATGCTTGTTTTCCTATATCAATTATAGTAGAACCTACTTCTTTTACTGCACTGCCTAAAGCCTTTATTCCACCAACTATTGCATCTCCAAGTACATTTGCTTTTAGTAAATCACCAAATTTTACTGCTCCTTGTCCTGCATCATCAAAACCATCTTTCATGTTTTTTAATTCTTTATTGCTTTTATTGGTTTCATCTTCCATTTTTATTAATTGTGCTTCTGCATTATTTAATTGTATCTTGAAGTTCTTTACTTTTTCATTATTTGAACCATATTGTGTCTCCGCTTCTTTTAGTGCTTGTCTTAAATTGTTTATTTTTTCTTTTTGCTGTTGTATTGTTGTGTTCATATTTATATAAGATGTTTTAGTATCTTTGATAGTTTTATCTCCAGATGTAAATTGTGCATTAGTTAATTTTAATTCACTTGAGACTTGCTTAAGATTTGAAGTAATTTCTCTTAATGCTTTTCTATATTCACTTTCTCCAGTTAGTTTTACTGTTCCTCCAAAACTTGTTGCCATTTTTTCACCTTCTTTATTTATAAAATCTATATAATAAAGAAAGGTATTGGGTAACTACTTCACTAACTCTGTTTGTGCGTGTTCCTCACTCTTTTCTTTTTGTATTCGTATTATGTTTTTGCATCTTGTGCATTTTATCTCTCCATCAATGTGTTTTATAAAAATCAGAGTTTGACCACATTGTGGGCATTTAATTTTTTCCATTTTGTTATTCATCACTAAATAATTCTCCTTGATGATTTATTTTTTCTTCTAATTCTGTGTATGTTATTTGTTTTAATTTAAAATCATAATTATTTTTATAATGTTTATATAAGCTTAATAGCTTTTTTAAAGTCATTCTACCAACTTCTTTTTCGCTAAACCCTAATAAACAATGTCCTATAAATAGTAACCACGAGAAATCGATAATAAATTCTTCATCCTCGTGGATTACACGTTTTTTTCTTCTTCGTTTTCATTTTTTGTTGAATCAATTACTGTTTCTTGTACTTTTTCTGTCATTTTACTTATTCCAAGTTCCGTTATAATTCTTCCAACTTGTTTTTCTGTTAAAAATTCTCTTTTTGTTTCTGCTGTTTCGTTTTCAATATCAATTCCTTCGTTTATCATTTCTGTTATTCCGAATTTTAAAGCACTAATATTTACTTCACTTTCTTTTCCTTCTGTCATCTCTCCCCATTTTTCGTATGAGCCATATTTTTCTTGTATTTTTTCTATTACATTTAAATTAAATACAAGTGGATAATCAATTCCTTTATAATTAATATGTTTTGTAATATCTTGCATTTTTACCTCCAAAAAAGAAAGCAAACTATTTGTCTGCTTTCTTCTTATTATTTTTTTTATTTTCTATTATTTTTT